>CAMAVT010000050.1 GCA_945861775.1 Bifidobacterium breve | reverse complement strand
AAGCAAAGATATTTGGTGAGCGCGTACGAAGTGACTGTCGATCCTTACCCAATCCAGACCTTCGCGATCCATTTAGATTCACGCTGACTCAGCAAAGTCGTGAATTGCAGAGGCAGGAAGAGATCTTTGTGCGTCACATGGAGGCATATCAAGCCAGCGAGAGTGCAACATGAACACGAATCACATGTCAGCTCTCACGGAGCAGCCCGTGATCAATATGTCTTCGTCCATCAATTTGGCGCTCCATGACTCCCTACAGGCTGATGAGCGCACCATGCTTATTGGAGAAGACATCGGTCCACTGGGTGGTGTATTTCGTGTAACAGCCGGTCTATTAAAAACTTTCGGTGAATCGCGGGTGGTGAACAGTCCCCTTGGTGAAGCTGGCATCGTGGGAACGGCCATAGGACTGGCTATGAGCGGATATCGACCCGTGTGTGAAATCCAGTTCGACGGATTCGTTTTTCCCGCCATGAATCAAATAACTACTCAGCTAGCGAAATTGCATCACCGCAGTCGCGGAACAATTCGATTACCGATTGTTATCCGTATTCCCGTAGCAGGTGGGATCGGAGCGATCGAGCACCACTCGGAATCTCCCGAGGGCTACTTTGCGCAGACACCTGGACTTCGAGTGGTCACATGCTCGACTCCACAGAATGCGTATTCATTGCTTCGAGCAAGCATTGATTCCGATGATCCAGTGATCTTTCTGGAACCTAAGTCGCGTTATTGGGATCGCGGCGTAGTTGATCCGAACTTGTCCATGTCGATTGATACCGCTGACCTGCTGTGTGCTGGTGAGGACATAGTGCTGATCGCGTATGGAGCGACCGTGAAAACCGCACTCGAAGCCCGCGCTATTTTGGCGGACAAGGGGATTGGTGCAGCCGTCGTTGAGCTGTGTTCCTTGGCACCTTTGGATCTTGAAACTCTCGTATCTGTAGTGAGCAGCGTCGGCAGAGCCATTGTCATCCATGAATCGAGTTTGACCGGGGGTCTGGGCGCAGAGATTGCAGCGCGAGTGACAGAAGGAGCTTTTTACAACTTAGAAGCCCCGGTGACACGGGTGACTGGTTTTGACACCCCCTATCCGCCGAGTCGACTCGAACACGGGTGGCTGCCCAATGTCGAACGGGTGCTCGAAGCAGTAGAAAAAACACTGGACATTTAATGAGGGAGATGTCATGAGCAATATGGAATTCAAGTTACCCGACGTTGGGGAAGGCCTCACCGAGGCAACAATCATTCAATGGCTGGTGACTGAAGGGCAGGTCGTCGAAGTTGACACTCCTCTTGTGGAGATCGAGACTGAAAAAGTCACGGTCGAATTACCGTCTCCTTTTGCGGGAACAATCCGTGCACTTCATGGCTGCATCGATGATGTTATTGCCGTAGGTACAACTCTGGTTTCCATCGAGACGGATTCTGATTCGCCAGTTCACACCATTGGGGGAGTGGTTAACGAGTTAGACAGCCCACCTCTCTTGGTGGGTTACGGAGCTCCCACCTCTACTCGCCCGGAGCCGCGAACTTCTGTCCGCACCACTCCGCCGATAAGGAAATTAGCTCAAGAATTAAATATTGACTTAAACCATGTGACTGCGACGGGTGCGCATGGTGAGATCACTCGCGAAGACGTGTTGCGAACAAAGAATGCACCCGCGTCTGGTGACGAATCGATTGCGTTGACGGGGCTTCGAAAGCATATGGCGCGTGCAATGATCCGCTCGGCAACGGAGGCGCCCCAGGCCACCTTGATGAAAACAGTTGATGTGACCAAATTGCTTGATTTGCATTCTGAATTACAGGAACGGCATGAATTTCAGGATTACCGGATTACACCATTTGCCTTGATCGCACGCTGCTTTGTGAGAGCACTCTCATCGCTTCCTTTGGCTAATGCTTCATTTGATAGTGACAACAACCGAATTGTTGTCCACGATTCGATCAACCTAGGTATCGCGATTGCAACCGAACAGGGGCTCGTGGTTCCCAACATCAAATCAGCAGGCTCACTTTCGTTTTCAGAATTCATGAAATCGTTGCGGGACGTAGTCGATGCCGCACGCCAAGGTCAACTCCTCCCCGCGCAAATTTCAGGCGGAACCGTGACGATGACAAACATTGGGGCCCTGGGCTTAGACACAGGAACACCACTACTTAATCCGGGGGAAGCAGCAATTTTGGCCGTTGGATCAATAGACCGCAGACCTTGGGTGGTCTCACACCCAGAGGAGAAACTGGAAATTCGTTCGGTTCTTCAACTTGCTCTTACTATTGATCATCGAATTCTCGATGGAAGTGAAGGAGCAGAGTTGCTCACTGCCACGGCAAACATGGTGAGCAATCCCGATTTAAGTTTGTTGTTAGCCTGATTCACGCGAGGTCTTCTTCTGATGCATTGCTCGAAAAGCCAATAATGCAACCAGAATCGCTTCGCTAACAAATCCTATGACACCGGGTAAAGCTGCTGCAGGGTTGCCAATGGCTAAAGCAGTGACGCCTGCAAGCGCACCGTTTTTGTATCCGCCGGCAAGCATGGCCTCTTTCGAGGAGGTTCGAAGACCTGGAACGTAATTGAGAAGTAGTCCAAAGAATGCGCACATGGGAGAGCGGATCAAGCCAAACAGGAGGACAACCAAGAGAGGCGCGCCGAGTGTGGAGGTGTTGAAGTCGAGGAAACTCAATGAGGATCCGATTCCCAACATGACAGCTAGGAGGGAGCCGAGGATGATGACTTTGCGTAGCGTTACTGGAATTCGTGCAATTGGGCGGGCAAAAACAATTCCGAAGATACTGGGAAGAATGAGCCCAATTGAAAGAGTGATCCACAGTGAGCCTTGTGACAAAGTCTCTCCCGTGGCGATACCCATGAGAAGTGGGGTAGCAACCAGTGCAATGACATAGGAGATCAGGGCGAAAAGGGTGATGCGTTCAGCGGGAACCCCCAGAGCTGCCGTGTAAGCAGGAATTCCGCCGGCGACCGGAACAATGGCAAGGAAAATAAAACCTAACCCAGCCGAGGTATTCGGACCGAGCCACAGACCAACAATCAGCATTGGCAACGAACCGGCGATGATGTTGATCACGAGAAGACTTAATGCGCCCCGGTAATTGGACGCCCGGGCATGCCATCCTTTCTCTAATCCACCCACGGTTCCAAGGGTGGCGATAAAAAGCAATGCAATTACGAAATCAAAGGTAGCTTGGTTAGGGGGTATCGCCGTTCCTAACAGAAGTGCAATGACAATTCCGGCGCTAAGAAATAGCGGGGCACGGGTATTCATTTAATTCCGCCATCGACGTGCAAAGTTGTGCCCGTGATCGCGGATGCTCGATTGCTGCTCAGGAAAAGGGCAGCTTGAGCGATTTCAGCTGGCTCGCACAACCGACCCAAAAAAGTTGCATCTATGACTTGCTCAATGATCTCGTCCGAGGCCTTCATCAACATCGGAGTGTTGGTGGGGCCGGGCGCAATGCAATTGACTCTAATGCCGCGATTCGCAAACTCGCGCGCGATTCCACGGGTGAGCCCTTCAATTGCTGACTTACTGGAGGCGTACACGGAAGCGCTGAAAAGTCCGCCACCGCGACTGGCGGCAATTGACGAAAAGAGGACGATCGAACCACCATCTGAGATCGCGTCATGGAGTTGAGCCACCACCTCGATTGCGCTCACAACGTTAATGCGGAATATTTCGTTTACTCGCTCAGAAGAAATTTGAGATGTAGGTGTTGAATCAGAAACACCAGCAGTTATGTGTAAGGCATCAATTACTGCGCTGCTGCCACGAACGTGTTGGATGGCTTGGGTAACTGACAGCGGATCGCGAAGATCGACATGCACGTGTTCCCAGGAACTATTTGGGTATGCCACCAAATCCATAGAGAGCACCCGCCAACCGTCTTGCTGTGCTTGCTGGCAGATAGCGGCACCAATGCCAGAACCGCCCCCGACAACCAGGAGGGTCTGGCCGCCGGACATGTCAGGTTCTCCGGACCGGCTTGAGAAGAGGGAGGGGTGGTGAACCCAGTATCGGCTCGTGTACCCGCTTCCAACCAAGTTCGTCAGTACCCGTCAGTGAAAACTCAATTGTGATAAGAACATGGGCCTCAAAGATATGACCACCAAAACATTCACCTGAGGGTCCGAACAGAACACCGTGAATGTGCATTGAAGGGTTGTTGTCGGCATCAACGCCTATGTGACCCTGGATACTTCCGATCTCAGATGCATCGTTAACCCTGACGAATCTATTTCCTGGTCCGGGACTTCCATTGTGGTCACATATCGCCAATCCATAATCGATATAACGCACACTGCCGATGCAGGAGGAAATGACCGAATGACGCCGACCTGACTCTTCAAAGGCTTTAAGTACAGACTCGTGCAGGACTTCCCCGGGATCTAGATGCACAAAGGTCGAATTGGCACCAACCTCAATATCCATCATTTCTCCTAAGAAAGTCCTACACGACGACTGATGTGTTACTTGGTCATGGGAGCTCGGAAGTCCCAGCCCAGTTCCCGTTCTACAGCTGCAGAGATAGAAAGAAGCTCCCACTCCGAGTTGGGTCGACCGATGAATTGAAGACCAACAGGCAAGCCTTCAGGAGTAATTCCACACGGCTGGCACGTTGTTGGAATTCCGACCAAATTGGACGGGAAGGTGAAACGCCAGCAGGCGTCCAACAAAGACTCAGTTGATCCATCTGGCCAGATGAATTCTTCTTGTTCAATCAGTGATGCCGCGTGGGGCGTCCCGGGAGAGATCAAGAAGTCAACTTTTTCAAAGACATCCCGCATTTGACTCCACAGTTCCTGACGGAAACGAAGAGCTGCGATGTAGTCCTGAGCAAGGAGTGTGTCGCCGAGCGCGAGGTAGCCTTGTGTTGCCTCGGCGTACTTAGGACGCTGCTCACGCAGTGGACCTGAAAATACTGCAGAGGCCTCACCCAGAACAATTGCGTACTGGGCTGAAGAAGCAGCGTGGAGCAGCGGAATAGATACATCAACAATCTTCACACCAATTTTAGAGAGTTGATCCATGGCTTTTACGAAACCTTCGTAAATCCCTGGTTCCATGCGACCCTGTTCGAGGTAGTAGGAGCGATCGATACCGACGACGACCTGACTGGGCTCAGCAAAACGAGGGCTGCCAGAAGGCCTGCGCGAGGGCTCACCCGACAGGGCCGCATACGCCTCAACAAGGTCCTCAATCCGGCGACCCATGGGTCCTACGGTGTCAAGGGTCCATGTCAGTGGCATTACACCGGCTGTCGAGAATTTATCGATTGTCACCTTCAGTGCGGAGGTTCCCGTAACCGACGCTGGAATCCGCACGCTGCCACCTGTATCAGTGCCCAGTGCAATTGCAGAACAACCGGCTGAAACCGCGACGGCTGGGCCACCACTTGAACCGCCTGGCATGCGAGCTGGATCCCACATATTTCGAACGGCTCCAAACCACGGGTTATTTGATGTTCCGCCGTAGCAGAGTTCATGCAGGTTGGCCAAACCGATGATGTTCGCCCCGGCATTCACCATGGATTGAACTACAGCGGCATTCTTGGTTGCCGGAGCGGAATCCAGCCTTGACTTGGTGCCGTAGGTGTTGCGGTACCCAGCAACATCGATGGCATCTTTGACCGCGAGGGTTATTCCGTGAAGTGGACCGTGGAAAACACCGCGAGCGGCATCTTCGTCGAGCTTCTTCGCCCGATCCTTTGCTTCTTCAACCAAAGGAAGAGTGAAAATGTTGTGATCCCCATTGAACTTGTCGATTTGCTTAGCATTTGCTTCGACGACCTCAACAGCCGAGATTTTCTTTGAGTGGATGGCTGCCGAAAGCTCCGGCACACTCATGAAAGCTATGTCTGACATGTGAATTCCTCTCTACTGAAAGATCCGTTGAGGATCAAATCCTGGGCTAATCAAATTACTTGATGCCTGATGCACCCCGCCGACAGCCGCATTAATGCCGGCGATCGCCTCTCCACCCACAAGTTCAACAGCCGTGGCTAGAAATGGATGGGAGGCAAAATATCCGGCTCCCACTTCTTGCTCTTGCGCCGAGATTTCACTCATTGCCTTTCCTTTCTCTTGGAATTGTTGATTACGTAAAAGCTTCAGACCTATTTGTTAAAGGCTCCCTGTTGCAACAGGAGAATTGGATTTTCACAGACATGGGAGAATTGCGCAAGGAGTTTGGCACCGCCAAGTCCAGTCAGAACTCGGTGATCACCGGAGAGGGTCACGGTCATGAACGTCTCGGTAACAATTAGACCTCCAGCTTGATTGACCAATCTATCCCGCGATCGTCCGATGCCGATGATGAAAGTTTGACCTGGTGGAATTATTGGAGTCAGTGAATCGATACCGAACATGCCGAGGTTCGAAATCGTGCCAATTGCTCCCTGCAAACTCTCTGGCTTGAGACGCTTGTTCTTTACGTCGTTACTCAAGTTGTGGACTTCTTCACCGATTTTCCATAATGACTTTGATTCTGCATCACGAATGACAGGAACTACAAGGTCAAAATCTCCATCGGCGACCGCAAGGCCGATGGCGGAAACTGGGTGAGTGGCAATCCCCTCGGGCACCCATGTCACTCTCGACGCGGGAACATCTTGCATTGCTAGCGCAAGTGCACGGACAAAGAATGCAGACAACGAAGGCGGCTCAAGTTCACTGCGACGCAATTGTTCTCTGAAGTCAATGAGAGCTTCTAGTGGGATGTCTCGTGAGATTGAGAAGTGTGGAATTGTGTTTGTGGATTGAACCATCGCTGAAGCCATTGCCTTTTGACGCGATGTCAATTCAGTGACGTGGGTGTGTGACTTGCGACTAATTGCCATCTCAATGTCGGCTCGGACCAGGCGACCCCCGGGCCCTGACCCAGGAGCTATTGACGCCAGATCCAGCCCTGCCTCGCGAGCCAACTTTCGAGCGAGTGGGGAGGAAACAAGGGGGCGTCCTTGAGCAGTTTCGGTGGGAGTGATGCTTTTGCCAACTCCCGCTGACTCGCTAACCTGCTCCATCTGTACTTGCGGCTCAATTGGTGCAGATTGTTTCGCGGGAGCATCCTTCTCTTGATTCGCTCCCGCGAGGAGAAGTTTTCCTGATTTGTAGTCATCAATTTCAGAACCACTGAGCACGTAGGCGAGGACACCGCCGACTTCAACGGTCGCTCCGGCGCTCACCACGGCGACGAAGAGGCCGTCGCCCTCAGCGCAGACCTCGACCATAGCTTTTTCGGTTTCAACCTCCGCGAGTACGTCGCCGGCGGAAACTTGAGAATCACTCGCCACTAGCCAGGTCGCCAAGATTGCTTCAGTCATTGCATCCGATGTTCTTGGCAGGATCAACTCACTAATAGGCATGATTACACCTTCGGGTTTGAGAGGAAGACATCATTTGGCTGTGTATCCTCCGTCTACCGTAAATACAGATCCAGTGACCCATTCTGCTTCCGGCGAAGCGAGAAATGCACAGACCGCGGCAACGTCTCGCGGTTGGCCAAACCGTGGCCACGGCGTAGCAACGCGCATGACATCGAGAACTTCTGGTTGCTCAACAAATTCGCGAACCATGCCGGTGACAATGAATCCTGGACACACAACATTTACTGCAATCTGATGTTCTGCACAATCCAGCGCGATAGCGCGCGTCATGTTGACGACACCACCCTTTGACGCACAGTACCCAGGTTCATTACCGATTCCGACAAGTCCACCGACTGATGCAATGTTGATAATGCGACCTGGTGTTCCGGCATCGCGAAGATGTGTAGCCATTGCCTTGCAACCGTTCCAGACGCCCTTGAGGTTGACTGCGATTGCCGAGTCAAAGGCTTCTTCGGTTTCGTCGAAGATTGTGTTGAGCCCTGTGAAGTAGCCGGCGTTATTAACGAGAATGTCAACTGAACCAAACTTCTTGACACCCTCATTGATCACATTATTGAAATTGGCGATAGCTGAGACATCGCATTGCACGAAAATTGACTGACCACCTTGAGAGCCAATCAATACGTCAGTGGGAATTTCTTTATCATCTTCAAAGCCATCGGAGCGAGCATTCGGACTCAGATCGGCACACACGATATTGAAACCTGATTGCGCAAGTCTCAAGGCGATAGCCCGACCATTTCCAGAACTTGAACCAGTGACAATTGCGGTTTGAACGGATGTATTACTCATTGATGGCTCGACCGCCTCGACTGTATTGCTTGCCCTGATAAACAGCACGAATGCCGTCTTTTATGTCATTCAGGTTTGGAATCACTACTGCTTCCAAATCCTTTGTGTAGGGAACGGGAAGATTTGCAGAGCACACGCGGACTATTGGGGCATCAAGGTAATCGAATGCCTGAAGAGATACTTCAAAACCTATTTCGGCGGCCCAACCTGCCCTCTCAACGGCTTCATGAGCAATCACGCAACGTCCAGTTTTTCTCACTGAAGTCAGAATGGTTTCCAGATCCAGTGGAACCAGGGTTCTTGGATCAATTACCTCAACGTCAATGCCTTCTTCTTCCAATTGATCTGCTGCCTTGAGAGCGAGTTGAAGCATTACTTGCGTGGCCACGAGGGTGACGTCTTTGCCTTCCCTACGAATCAGAGCCTGACCAAAAGGAATTGGTTCAATGACATCGGGTACTTCACCTTTCATGAAGTACAGCAATTTATGTTCAAGGAATAGAACTGGGTTGTCATCACGGATTGCAGTTTTCAATAACCCCGCGGCGTCTGCAGGGGTAGTGGGAACAACGACCTTGATACCAGGAACATGCATAAACCAGGTCTCAAAAGACTGTGAATGCTGAGCCGCCTTACCTCCTGCTGCTCCGAGATTTGTTCGGACAACTAGTGGAACTTTTGCTTGCCCACCAAACATGTATCGCATCTTGGCTGCCTGATTCACGAGCGGATCCATGACAAGAGTCAAAAAATCGCTGTACATCACTTCGACTACCGGCCGGCTACCAACAAGTGCCGCACCCACCCCCATTGAAACAAAACCTTCTTCACTGATTGGGGTATCAAGAACGCGATGGGATCCAAATTCGTCGAGAAGCCCTTTCGTGACGGAAAAGACTCCTCCTCCATCGCCCCAAACTCCAATGTCTTCTCCCATGACGAAAACATTCGGGTCACGATTCATTTCTTCGCGCAGCGCCCTATTCAGAGCTGCGCTGTAGGTCATTTCAGGCATAAAGGTCCTCCCATGCTTGCTGTGGATCGGGGAATGGTGCGGCGCTTGCTTGAACCAGTGCCTCGTCCACCAATGCTTTAACTTCGGATTCCATGAGGGTGACAGCTTCAGTTGTGAGCACACCCGCGGAAACGAGGAATTGAATCTGTCGTGGAATGGGATCTCGTTCTAGCCATAAATCCGCCTCAGCGCTATCGCGGTAGGCCATCGTGTCACCGGAAAAGTGCCCTTCAAATCGATAACATTCGGCAGCAATAAATTGAGGGCCTTCGCCCGCTCGTGCACGTGCGGCTGCAGCTTGTACCGCGTCAAATACGGCACCAACATCCATCCCGTCAATCTCAACACCTGATATGCCGACGGCACCGGCGCGATCGACTATTGCTTTAACAGCAAGCATGTCTTCTGGTCGGGCACTCATCGCGAAATGGTTGTTTTCGCAGAGAAAGATAACGGGAAGATTCCAAATCTTGGCCATATTCGCTGTTTCCAAGAATGTACCTGCGTTGAGGGCTCCCTCACCAAAAAACGACAGTACGACGGCGTCTGATCCACGTAACTTCAACGAAAGGGCCGCGCCCGCCGCGATACCAAAATTTCCACCCACGATTCCATTGGCGCCCAACATGTTCACGCTGAAATCAGCGATATGCATGCTCCCGCCTTTACCGCGACAGAAGCCCGTCTCACGACCAAGTAGCTCGGCTGTCATGCGTGTGAGATCGGCTCCCTTCGCAATCGTGTGACCGTGTCCACGATGCGTCGAAGTCACGTAGTCCTCTGGGCGCAATGCCAAACATGCTCCAGCGGCGACTGCCTCTTGCCCTATCGCGGAATGGCTTGAACCCTGGATTAGCCCTTTGTTGTAAAGGGTCGGGAGATTGGAGTCAAACGCGCGAGCAAGCATCATGGTTCTCAGCAGCCGTACCTCAAGCTCGTTATCGCGCTTGTTCTGTTTACTGTCCTTAACCACGGTCACGCCTTTCTGAATAGTTTGCACGCTTACATTTCTCCAAAAGCTAATTGCTGAAGTTGGTCAACTTTTTCTTTATCTGAAGCTGGAATGACTGGGTTGCTTCGACCGATGGTTACCAACTGGATTTCAGTTGCAACGTCTGCGGCTCGTGAAATATTCTGTTCAATGAGTAAAACCCCAACATTTCGGGCAGTAAATTCTGTAATTGTTTGATAGATAACTTCCACCATTGCGGGTGATAGTCCAAGAGATGGCTCGTCTAACAACAGGTAGCTTGGATCGCTGAGAAAAGCTTTGCCTAGTGCAACCATTTGGCGTTGTCCACCGGAGAGAGTCCCAACGGGTGCCTTGGGACGTTCCGCAATTATCGGGAAAATTTCTTGCACTTCTTCGAGGCGTTCCCGAGAGACATTGCTAAGCCCGAGTAGCAAATTCTCAGTAATGGTCAACTCACCAAAAAGGTTAACGGATTCATGAACCACTGCAATTCGCGCTTCGCGAGCGCGTCGATGCGTTGGCCACCCACTTATGTCCGTCCCATTTACTGTGACGGCACCCGTTGAACGGATTAACCCCATGATGGCACGCACGGTCGTTGTCTTTCCTGCACCGTTTGTACCTACTAGAGCCAGGACTTGTCCGGGCGTCACGCGGACAGATACGTCAAACAAGGCTTGAGTTGGCCCATACCAGGCAGCAAGTGACTTTGTTTCAAGCACGGGCTGCACCTCCAAAGTAGGAACTAAGAACATTTTGATCCGCTAAGACCTCATTGGTGGCACCCTCTGCCAACAAAGTTCCTTCAGCCAGCACGTATGTGTAATCGCACACATTTCTCACTACGGCCACGTCATGCTCAACCAAAATCATGAGTGTCGGCTTTTGCTCGGCAATCCGGTGCAGAATGCGTTCTAACTGACGCCTTTCACTATGATCTAGTCCGGCCGCAGGTTCATCTAGCAACAACACTTTTGGTTGAGCGACAAGAACTCGTGCGATTTCCACAAATCGCCGCATCGCAGATGAAAGTTTGGCTACTTGAACGTTTTGAATGTCAGATATGCCCACGATTTCCTCGATTTCGCGACAACGTTCCTGCGCCAGCTTGTTCCACTTTCGGTAACCGGGGGTAGCAAACATCTGACGCACACTTCCAGGGCCATCCATCGGCTGACAACCCAATAGGACATTTGTGCGTACTGATTCATCATTGAGAAGTCGGGCAGTCTGGAAACTGCGGACAATTCCCAGAGCTACTCGCTTCTGGATAGACAACCGCGTGATGTCAATGGAATCTAGCTGAACGGATCCTTCTGATGCAGAAACAAATCCTGCGATCGTGCTCAGCAATGTCGTCTTGCCAGCACCATTTGGTCCAATGAGACCAATTTTCGCCGGACCGTTCATAGATATTGTCACGTTATTGAGTGCTGCAATTGCACCAAAATTAACTGAAACATTCTCGAGCGATAGATGGGTCATGTCTTCACCGCCTGTGTGGGTGATTCACGACGAGATCGCACAGCTTGGCTGATGACGCCAGCAATACCTGATGGGAACACCATGATCACGAGAAGCAGAACGGCCCCGGAAAGAACAACGTAAACGCTACTTAGCCCGGCTGTCGTAAACAATGCTGGAACGATTACCAAGTAAACGGCGCCAATCCAAGCCCCCATGGTGGACCGAGACCCACCGAGGATTATGGCGACCAGCAAATAAATGCTGTTAAACAGGCTGAATGAAGTTGGCGAAATTGAGCCAGATGAGTGGGCAATCAGAACTCCGGACACACCAGCAGCAACTGCGGCAAAAATAAAGGCGAAGAGTTTGGTTCGCCAAACGCTGACGCCGACAGATTCGGCAGCCAGCTGCGACTCACGAATAGCTGACATTGCCCTGCCCACCTTCGTTGAAGGCAAGTGCCAAGCTAACACGCTGAATATCAAAGCAAGTAGTAATGCGACTACGTAAATAGTTGTTCCGGACTTTCCGTCAATCGGACCTATCAGCATGGGCGGCACGAAAAGTCCCTGTTCGCCACCAGTTAAGTCTTTGGCATCTCTGAGGAACCACTGAAGTAACTCACCAAAAGCTAGAGTCAACAAGGCGAACCGAAGCCCGCTAACTCTCAGAGCCGGAATTGCGATGATTGCGGCGACGCCCGCACAAATAAGCATGACAAGCAGTAACTCATAGATAAGTGTTAGCGATAAATGCTCAGTGATTATCGCGGCGGAATACGCCCCGATACCAACAAATGCGGCCTGACCCAAGGAGAGTTGTCCTGCGTCGCCGAATAAAACCTTCAGTCCCAGCAACGCGATTACGTAAGCGAGCAATGAGGTGACGAGGAAGAGCCAGTAGCGATTCAGAACAGTGGGTGCAGCGGCAGCCACGATTACCAGTAATGGAACAGCAATGAGAGCAATTCGACGATTCGACATTATGCGCGGGCCTCACGGCGTTCGTCCAGGAATCGTTTGGGCAACACAGCCAGCAAAACAATTACCAAAATGAACAGCGAAGCTGTCCCCGCGGTTGAGCCAAAAATGAAAGCAGTCCAATTTTGATACAAAGCCAAACCAAATGCGATGAGAATGGGAGCGGCAAAGCGATCCAAGCCGCCGATGATCCCAGCTACGAATGCGCTAATTAAGAATGGTGTCATGTAATAGGGGTCAACGGAAAGCCTGGATGCAATTATTACGCCAACAATTCCGGCCAAAAGGCCTGAGACCGTCCAGGTAATTGCTTTTACTCGACTAACATTCACTCCCATTGAACGAGCGAGATCAGGGTTCATGGCGCTTGCTCTCATTGAAACACCGGGTCGAGTGCGCAGGAAAAATGCGAAGCCAATCAGAATCGCCACGGTCCCAACGAGGACAACTAATTGGCTCGCATTCATGACTACAGACCGGAAGCCGAACTGGACATCGTTGCCGAGTGGAACGAAAGATTTTGTTTGTGACCCAAGGAACGTTTCAGCAGCTGCAGTAAGAAGGAGCATGATTCCCAAGGTGACTACAAGATCCTGGCCGCCCAGTGCCCCGCGTTTGGCTAGGCGTTCAATAAATATGCGATCTGTTAGGAATGAAAGCACTGCAGCAAGTATCAAGCCAGTTACGATTGCCAACCAGATGGGCATTATTTCCGCTGCAAAAATCCCGTAAGCAACGTAAGCCGCAATCATGCCGAGTTGTCCTTGAGCAAAGTTCACGGCTCGACTAACCCGAAAAACGATCAGAATTCCAAGAAGAAGCAATGCATACACTGAGCCCGTTGCTAAGCCGGCCAGAGTGATTTGGACCGCTCCGTCGAAGCTGATGCTATTCACTTTCACCTTTCCGGGAAACTGGGTTGTAGTAGTTTG
>CAMAVT010000049.1 GCA_945861775.1 Bifidobacterium breve | reverse complement strand
AACTACTTCACCGTCACCGGAAGCCACTCAACCGGACACGTGAACGGGCCCAAATAAGTCCTTGTATGCCTAGAAATCTCGGCATTGAGCGGAGTTTCTCCTTCGGTCAATAAGAAAAAACGATTAATACGCAAAAGGCGACAAATGGGATCCGTTTTGCGGATTTCTTCGGTATGTTTCTTTTAAGGGGTGTATTCGAACACCCTCAATTTGAGGAGGAATATGTCTTTCGGAGAAGCAGTCAAGTCTGGGTTTTCAAACTATGTGAAGTTCAAGGGTCGGGCGAGCCGCTCTGAGTTTTGGTGGTTCCTCGTTTTTGTATACGTCATCGCGATCTTTGTTTACCTAATCGATAACGCCGTTGGAGCACGTTCGATCATAAGTGTGATCTGGTCGCTCGCTGTGTTACTACCGGTGCTCGGTCTCTATTTCCGCCGTTTGCACGACACTGATCGCTCAGCCTGGTGGTTACTGATCGGGCTTATTCCATTTATCGGAACCATTGTGTTGATCGTGTTCTGGGCAAGTAATGGAACCGCTGATGATAATAAGTATGGTGCACCCGTTAGTTAAAATATTTCAATCGATTGTGGGTGAGCGGCCAAGCTGCTCGCCCACTTTCATTTTCTATAGCGCAGGACGTAAATCACTCAACACGTATGCCAACAGTTCTTGTCCATGATCTGACGCTGTCACAATGTCAGTGATGTGTAAATCTACATCTCCGAATGACTGCAGGCGCAAGACATCGCCGTTGCGATCTCGATTGGGAAAGATTCCAGCAAAACTAAATTGTAAGTCGCCATCTTGCTGTTCAAGAACAATTTGCGTCTGGGGAACTTGCAACGGCAGATCAAGGTACACGGCATCGCGACCTTTCGCCTCGAGTTGATCTAAGCGAATTATGGATACGACTCTCGCTAAGTCATGTCCTGGAACTTCAACATGAATCACTGCTGAGTTGTGGTCATCTTTTTCTTCAACGGTAAGAATCGATTCATCGGCAATGTGAATGTCAGATGAAGCCTCGACAATTTCACCGTGGAGGCCTGAGGTTTCCAAAATAGATGCCACGATTGCTTGATGCCTTTCAGGGACGAACATTGGTCGATTCTCACCACTGTTGAGTTTCAAATAAAACAAGGCAACCGACTGACGGTGGGCATCGAGATCGATTGCTGCATTGTTGGCCACCGTTGACGGAATCCAACCCAGCAAGAATCCTGTTTCATGCGCGCCCAATGCGATGTTTGCTTTTTGAGAGTATGGGTGCGCTGCCGTCGCTTCACTAAATATTCCTAGGTACCCGGCTTCTGTTGCCCACTCAGCGGCAAACCTCTTCAACCTCTCAAACACATGATGGCCGCGGGCTGCATCACGCACAACGGCAACTCCCGCGTGCATAACGCGTTCCGTGCTTTCCTCAACCATGAGTGCCATGTGACCAAGAATGGTGCCATCAGATAAGTGACCGATCGCGCTACGAAGCGTATTTGTTTTGATCCGATGCGCAATTTGATCGGGTTGATACACCCACTCCGCGTCATAGGTGTCGCCATAAGCTTCGCGGATAAGGTCAACCAGAACACCCGATTCCTCAGCCTCAAGAAATCGGATATGAACCTGCGCCTCGTCTGAATCGGGCTCTTGCTTGTGAGATTCAGTCGTCATTGGGTGATTATGACAATGGGTGCAGTTGTAAAACAATGGTGGGGCTGCTCTTGCGAGCCAGCCCCACCATTGTGTGTTCTGAGTTACTAGTTGGCTGCAACCTCAAAGGTAACCTTTGCGGTGACGCCAGGGTGAACCTCAACGGTGGCATTGTGCTTTCCTACCGTTTTGACCGCGCCGGCCAAGTGCACCTTGCGCTTGTCAATTGAAATATTGCCGGCAGATTTAACCGCTCCTGCAATATCGGCGGTGGTAATTGAACCGAAGAGTTTGCCGGTTGCGCCCGCCTTCGCAGGAACCACGATCACCATTGATTCAAGTGACTGCTTGATTTCATTGGCGTGGTCGCGGTCGCGAACCTCGCGCACCTTGCGGGCGCGCTTGATTTGTACGACCTGCTTCTCGCCGCCACGGGTCCAAGAGATTGCGAAGCCACGTGGAAGTAGGAAGTTACGGCCGTAACCGTCTTTTACTTCAACGATGTCGCCAGCAGTTCCGAGACCACTGACTTCCTGAGTGAGAATGAGTTTCATTGTGAGTCTCCTTTACTTACCGCGTTGCCGCTGAGTAGGGAAGAAGTGCCATTTCGCGGGCATTCTTCACGGCCATGGCGACATCGCGCTGGTGCTGGGTGCAGTTACCTGTTACCCGGCGAGCGCGAATCTTGCCGCGATCGGAAATGAATTTGCGAAGGAGGTTTACGTCTTTGTAATCAAGACCCTTTACTTCTTTCTTGCAGAAAGCGCAGGCCTTAGCCTTCACCATCTTGTTCTTGTCCAACGTCTGTTGGCGCTTGTTATCGCGTGCCATTGTCTTAACTCCTCGAAGTTATTGTTGTGAAATTTACGTGATTGCGTGATTAAAAGGGTGGTTCGTCAAAGTTTGCAGGAGGTGCATTAGTTGCCCAGGGATCGTCTGCAGGAGCTGCAGAACCACCACCGGAACTGAATCCACCATCGGTGCGCTGAACTCGATTGATCTTCGCTGTTGCATAGCGCAGTGCGGGACCAACATCTTCGACTTCAACTTCCAGTACTGTTCGCTTTTCGCCCTCGCGGGTTTCATATGACTTCTGCTTCAACTTGCCTGAAACCATTACTCGAGTTCCCTTGGTGAGTGACTCGGCAACATTCTCGGCGTATTGACGCCACACACTGCACCGTAAGTAGGTCGGTTCCCCGTCTTTCCATTCATTCGTTTTTTTGTCCAAGTAACGTGAACTTGTAGCAACGGTGAATGAAGCAACAGCGTCTCCGCTGGGGGTGAAGCGCAGTTCGGGATCGTTGGTCAAGTTGCCAACAACCGTCACGTTGATATCCCCGGCAGCCATTAGGAAGCCTTCACCGCGACGGACCAGTTAGGACGAATCACCTTGGTGCGGACGACAGCTTCATTCAGTGAAAGTTGACGATCCAGTTCAGCAACAGCTTCTGGGGTCGACAACAGTTCAATGACGGCGTAGTAGCCCTCAGTCTTGTGATTGATCTCAAAGGCGAAGCGGCGCTTGCCCCAGAAATCTACTTTTTCAACAGTGCCACCATCAGCTTTGATCACATTAAGGAATGTGTCGAGACTGGGGGCAATTGTTTTTTCTTCGAGTTCAGAGTCCAGAATGACCATGACTTCGTATTTACGCATGAATTAACCCACCTCCTTCGGACTAAACGGTCACGGTCGATCCGTGACAGGAGGGTTTCTGCCCCCGAAGGTTATCTGCACCCACAGATTCGCGGTGCGCTGCCCCCAGTAGTGCCTTAAGTAAAACTGCCCGTGAGACCTGGGTCGGGCCATCTGGTTTTAATTCGGATGCCTTTGCGGATGTCGGGGAGGGTGCTCGAAAACACGGCGAGTTAGAGTTGTGTGGTCTTGTACTTGGCGAGTTTGAGGAGCATGTCTTGTGGCTCGGCGATCTGGCGACCCATCGCTCCGGGGTTCAGCGAGTCGCGGTAGGAGAGTAGTTCAGTTGCTTGTTCCGGTGTGAGGGCTTGTGCGGCGAGGAGTCGGTCTAGGGGATTGTTTGGTGTGCCGTAAAGACGCTTGCGTTTGCCATACACATCGGAGGCAAACCCGACCGGTTTTTTAGTCGAGTTCAGGTAATTGAACCGGTCGGCAACCAATGCCCAGCGCCGGTGCAACACTTTCTCGGCAAAGGTTGACCCAGTGGGTCGGCCTCGATGGTGGCCTG
The DNA here is from genome assembly GCA_945861775.1 of Bifidobacterium breve. Lineage (GTDB taxonomy): Bacteria > Actinomycetota > Actinomycetes > S36-B12 > S36-B12 > UBA4592. The sequence continues at coordinate 9,728 of CAMAVT010000049.1, read as the reverse complement.
ACCATTCTTCTCATAGGGCAGAGACCTGGTGAAAAAGATCTTCAGGTCCGCGGACCAAGTGGTGTCCGCATGGTTCGGGGTTTCCAAGCCGTTGTCGACGTCAAGGCCGGTCACCTCAAACGGGGTCCTTGCAACGCCCGCTTTGAGCGCACCGCGGATGTGGACGTTGTTACGCATGGTACGGGTGAACACCCACCAGTGCGGATATCAGTAGGGTTCAGCGTCCGGACAAACTCGCCCTTTAGCGTTGGCCCACATTGCGCAACCGTGTCACCCTCGAGGAACCCAGGCTCAGCATCTACCTCATCTCCAGCCCCACGGACCTGGATTCAGGCCCCAACAACGGATACGTCTTGGTGGTCGAGACACCCCGGATTTAATGGTGACTTTCGCCAGCTTCAAATACCGGTCGGTCGACACCCTTATCTGGTATTGACCTCGGCACGAGACATCACCGACAGTCTATTTCCCATGACTGAGGATACTCACCGTTATGCCGGCATTCCTTACGAGAGGCAAGGAAAGTATTGCGCTAGCGGTGCAGCAGCGGCGCACAAGGGATCTTCTGGCATGACGACTCCGGTACCAGGTCGTTAATAGTACTTTTGATAAGGGTCGCCTGCCCCGTTGTCTGCCTTTGCGTCATTGTCAGCTCGAAAGAATCGGGCGCATCCAATATTTGCCAGTTCACTCCAAAGCCACGCCGAAGCGGAGGTTTCTTATGAGTCAACGCGGGACCTTGACACTAGATCCTTTTTTCAAATATGCTATAAGTAATAAAGCAATTTTGAAAAATAGGGATTCTCGCGTTAAAGACTGTTCTTTCTTTACTGTCTACGCGAATGAAGCACATAAATCAGAATACGACGCGATCATGGTCTATGAAGGGGCAACGATTCAGTGAGTTTTAACTCCGAAGCATTTGAAGTTCAGGGAGGGCGAAAACTCTCTGGTGAGTTGCCTATGTTCATAGGTGGCGCTCTCGTTCACTCATTGAGTGGTGTAACGGCCAGTCTGGTAAACCCCGCCACTGGACGTGAATTAACTCGCACTCAAGAGGCATGCCTTGAGGATGTTGTTTCGGCGGTCGATGTCGCCTCTCAGGTCTTTATTTCAGGCATCTGGCGAAATGAGCCTCGCAAGTTAAGGGCTGAAATGTTGCATCACATCGCAGATCGAATTCACGAATTTCGCGAACAGATCTACTCCCTTGAGACTCTAAATAACGGCAGGCCTATCCGCGAGACTAGAGCGCAATTATCAATTTTGGGCGACTATTTCAGATACGCCGCAAGTGTGCTCCTTACACACCGCGATGACGTCATTCCATCAGACGGAGGGCACCACGTATATACAAACAGGACACCAATAGGAGTATGCGCAATCATCACGCCGTTCAATCACCCGATGCTGATTTTAGGACAGAGCCTTCCATTTGCACTGGCAGCAGGTAACTCTGTCATCGTCAAGCCCTCAGAACTTACTCCTATCACCACTGTTTTTCTGGCATTTCTTGCTTCAGATGCGGGTTTACCAGCAGGAGTTTTCAACGTTATCACCGGAGGCCCTGAGGTATCGAAAGCGCTGGTCAGTGACAAACGTGTAGCAAAAGTAAACTTTACAGGTGGCAACCGCGGCGGAAGAGCCATTGCCGAACTAACATCGACGCGTTCAATTAAATTGACAACAGAACTCGGTGGCCACAGTCCAGTTGTGGTCTTCGAAGACGCGGACATGGAGTCCGCTGTTAATGGCGTGACTTTTGCCAGTTTTATCGCGTCGGGCCAGACTTGTATAGCCGCATCTCGGGTATTGGTTCAGGCGTCCATCTATGAGGAATTTCTCACTCGACTGTCCTCTAAGGTGAAAAGCCTTCGAGTGGGTGATCCAACACTTTTGGAAACCGATGTTGGCCCGGTGATTTCGGCGGCAAGCCGGGACAAGGTGCTCCGCGTGGTTGAGAGAGCGGTTTTATCTGGTGCAACCTTGGTGACGGGGGGAGAGGCAGTGCCCGGAGAGGGAGACTGCGTGGACGGGTTCTTTCTCGATCCAGTGATCATTGCACAAGTTGATCCCACGATGGACATTGTGTCAGAAGAGGTTTTTGGCCCACTGATTGTGATTATGCGTTTCAACGATGAAAAAGAAGCAATCGCCCTCGCTAATGAATCGGAATTCGCGTTAGGCGCAGCCGTGTGGACCAGTGACATTGGCCGCGGCCACAGAGTCGCTGCTGCTATCGAATCTGGAATCTGTTGGGTCAATGATCACCACCGCTTGGAAGTTTCAGTGCCGTGGGGTGGATACCGCGAATCTGGAGTCGGTAAGGAGGCGGGACTTGAAGCTTTTAAGGACTTCACGAATCAACGGGTCGTGATCGTTAGAACAGAACGTCAGTCGACAGACTGGTACACGTCTGGCGACCTCCGCCTCAACTGAGATTTGATCTGAAGAGCATCTAAATGAGGCACAACACGAAATTGTCATTCAAGCGCTATTGGGGGTCTGGTCCTACTTCTTCTACAGAGAGTGCGGGTGGTTGTTTCACGAAGTTCGATCGGTTTCGTTCGTCTAATTTCAATAGGGAGAAGAGAGGCTAATCAAAATGGGGAAAGAACTTATACTCGGTGCTTTTGAGGAATTCTTACCAAATTTTATATCGAACACTTGGCACCATCCACGCAGCAACACACGCGACTTCGCAACGCTTCCGTATTGGCAACGCCTCGTAGGTGCCGTCGAGAAGGCTGGCTTTGATTTCTTTTTTTTAGCAGAGGCCATCGGCTACCCCATGGATTCAGAGGGGAGAGTGCCGTCAGCCGTAGTGCGTGAGGCCGTACAGTTCCCTACGCATGACCCGCTCACCCTGATGCCTGCAATTGCTGCTACCGTCCCTCGAATTGCACTGGTGTGCACCGCATCGACAACGGCTCAGACACCTTTACTCAATGCGAGAACCTTCACAACCCTCGATCACATTAGCGAGGGCCGGATCTCATGGAACATTGTCACGAGTGATCACCAACATGCTCTGGTCAAGATTCTTGGGCTCAGAGATGTGACTCCGCACGACGAGCGCTACGCGCGAGCTGACGAGTTTGTGCAACTCAATCTGCAGTTATGGGAGGGAGGTTGGGAAGACGACGCCATCAAATACGACAAAGAGGCCAAAGTATTCTTCGATCCAGATAAAGTACATAGGATTTTTTTTGACGGCAAGTATTTCAATTTTGATGGATTTTTCCAAGCGATTCCTTCTTTGCAGCGTACGCCCACCCTATTCCAGGCTGGGACATCCAAGGCGGGTGTCGCTTTCGCTGCGAAATACGCTGAATGTGTATTTACCCAAGACCATGATGCGGATCGTCTTAAAGACACAGTAATTCGATTGCGTGCTGCCGTTGTCGAAGCCGGTCGTCCATCTGATTCCTTAAAGATCATAAACTGCGCAAGTTTTGTCGTCGCATCATCTGACGTGGAAGCCACACGCGTGCGACAAGAGTTGTGGGACTCAGTGACTCGTGAGTCAGTGGCTGCTCTCTTCCTTGGGTGGGCGGGGGTTGACTTGTCAGCGCTTGACCCTGAAGATACTCTTGACAATGTCTCTACCGATGTGGGTCAGACGCTACTTGCACTGAGGCTGAATGCGGACGGCTCAAGCCCAACGATCGGCGAGGTTCTCGATAGACTTCCGTCAACTATGGCTGGTCTTAGCTTCACTGGCACACCGCAATCCATTGCTGACGAAGTCGAGCGCGTAGTCAATTTGACCGACATAGATGGTTTCCTTGTTGAGAACATCTATAGCGGCGGAGTCGAAGGATATCTAGATTTTATCGAGCAAGTTATGCCTGAACTGCGTCGTCGCGGGTTGCTTCCGAACGAGCCCCGCACGGGAAGTGCTCGAGAGATTCTGACGGGCTCTCAAGGACCACAACTTCCGGAATGGCACCCTGGAGTGCAGTATCGACACAACGCAAGCCGTGGGCAGAGTAGCGGCTCTTAAAAGTTGTCAATTGTTACATTCCCCGGCCTCCGCTTCAAAGAACATAATTGTGGTGGCCTGCCTCTGATTAAGGTGCCAAAACGGTTGTAAGTCCTTGGTTGTTGTGGTGCCAGTTTTGCTGGAATTTGTGCGGTGTCTGGTAACCCGGCGGTAAGACTCGGCCATGATTTTTGCTTCGAGCAAGGTGGTGAATATTTTGATTTCCAGGAGTTTGTCACGCAGTTTCCCGTTGAAGGACTCGACGTACGCGTTCTGCCAGGGTGATCCCGGGTCAATGAAACTAGTATTTGAGGGGCTGAATCGACACCTGTCGGCAACGGCATTACTTGGCCTTTAAGCGCCGTTATCCATCCGCACGAACTCTGGCGCCCCATGAATACTGATCAGTACTTCCAAGATCGTGACAATGTTATCCCCGCTCATGGGCCTTTCCACTTCAATGGCGAGTGCTTCTTTGCTGAACTCATCGGTGATGTTCAGGTACCTCAACACCCGAGCTTCACTGGTTTGATAGAACTGAAAGTCCAGAGCCCACACGTGATTCGGGCGCACAGCATTCAGCCTGTCGTGCGGGTTCTCGGATTTCCTGCGGCGCGCACGTTTACGCTTCCTCACCCTCACAGCGGCATAAGCGTTACACACGTTTGTTATCAACCCGGAACCTTCCCTGTTTAGTAACGCATTCAACTGGCGATACCCACACCGTGGGCGCAGGGTTGGCTCATAATCGGAAGGAACCGTAGGACTCAGGCGTTGCGTGGAGCGAGGTTGCCCACCCAGTGCGCATGTACGACACTGGAAGACCGGAAAGATGCTGACCACGAGGTTCACAGCAGCCGGACACCGAGTCTGGCTTAGAAATTTCCCCGGTTCACTTCCTTGAGAATGTCAATATCTGAAGCCTGATCCACCAAAATGCGTATGAGCCGCTGATTCTCACGCTCGAGCTCTTTCAACCGTTTCGCATGATCAGCCTTCATCCCGGCGTACTGATTCCTCCACCAGTAATACGTCTATTCTGATGTGTAATGCCTTATCCTCAAATCTTCGTCCTCCTTGCCCAAAAAAGTAACCGTGGACTAACAACACGCTGGCTCAGAAAACAGGGGTCAGGTCAACGGCAGGAATACTCTTTTGGACTCTTTATGTAAAGGCACGTTGATCACTCATTATCGATCGGAATGCAAGACATTCCTTATCATTTAAATTGACCTAGTGGTCTCGTAGAACACCGGCCGCTGAATGATGCCACCAATGGGAACGAGACACAGCACTGTTCTCAGTTATAATCGAATCAAGCCACCATCAACGACCAAAGTTTGTCCGGTGATGAAATCAGCCTGTCCACTCAGAAGGAAAGTGACCGCGGAACACACATCAGAAGGCATTTGCGAACGCGGTATGGCCTGCTCTGCAGCTACTTCTTCAAACCATTCGGCTGGGCGTGACGCCTCCATATTCTTCGTTTTGACAAGTCCGGGAGCGACTGCATTAACAGTCACTCCGTAGGACCCCAAATCAGAAGCCAGTGCCCGAGTATAACCGATGACCGCTCCTTTGCTGGCTATGTAGCAGGCATAGTTCTTTAGGACGCCTCCGTGGAATGCGTTAGATGCCACATTGACGATTCTTCCCCATTCGCGAGATCGCATGTCAGGTACGAACGCCTTGGTCAGCAAAAAAACGGACTCTACGTTTAATTGAAAAATCCTCCGCCAACCATCCAAAGAAAGTTCCTCTATGGGCCCCATTGGATATATCCCTACGTTGTTCACAAGGGAATCCACTGTTACACCCTCATGCGCAAGCAGATCTGCAACAGTAGCAACAGCCTCCTCTGACGTCACATCGCAAGAGATGAACCGACCACACCTGTCATCCTCCGGGCTTTGTAGATCCAGGTTGATTACAGACGCGCCCTGACCCAAGAGGGACTCAACAATTGCTTGACCCATGCCGCTTGAGCCTCCGGAGACCACAATTGTCCTATCAGAAAAAGGCGCTGCTGATTTGCTGCTAGCAGTCATTGCGAGTTAGACCGGCCATGATCTTTTCAATATCTGACGTGGTTACAATAATTGGCGTGCTCCTAATAACTGGCAGCGACGGCTTTATGCCCTTCAACAAATAATCCGCCAATACATTCACTGCCGTGACACCCTCCTTGTAGCTGCAAAGAAGCACTGTCATGTCCATGTCGCCAGCCTTGACAGATTCCAGAGCGGCGGGTGACCCATCAGTCCCGATAAGTAGTATTTCATCCGGCGCTAAGCCTCGCTCTTTTACTGCTAGAACACCACCAAGGGCAAGGTCATCGTTGTCATAGAATAGTGCGTCTAACTTAGGGAAACGAGTCAATATGTTTTGCGTCAACGCCAACGCGTCATCACTTGAAAACGAGTTGGTGTAGTCCTCCGCTACGACTGTGATTCCCGGATACGAATCAAACACCTCTCTGGCACCCGTCGCTTGAGACTCGCTGAAGTCCAAGCCCCTGATGGCGTGAATCATTGCCACCGTGCCTTTACCGTCGAGGCTGTCTACAATGTATTGTGCCTTGATGCGGCCCGTTTCGACGTGGTCGTGCCCGACAAACGCCAGTTGAATCGACTGTGAAGCTTCCTCGATAGCGTTTCCTGTTGTCAGGAGAGTAATGCCCGCATCCACGGCCTTTCGCATCGCCGGAATCAGAGCGCTCTTGTCGATTGGTGCGACGATCATTCCATCTGGCGCCTGAGTGATTGCATTTTCAATATCAGAAAATTGCCGTTCTGGGTCTCCGTTGGCATAGCTGAAGGTCGCATCAAGACCCCGATCTGCAATCGCACTTTCCATACCGGCGATCATGTCTATGTAATAAGGGATTTCACGCGTATAGATGCTGATCGCAACAGTCTTCTCACTCGTGGGTGATGAGGCAGCTGACTCACTTGTGGGTGATGAGGCTGCTGACTCCGGACCAGAAGAGTCGCTAGAGGTCTGGGATCCGGTGGTACATGCGGCAACTGTCAGTGTGCCTGCGAGAATTGCGGCAAATGAAATAAAAGCATTTTTCTTCATGATTCTCCTTTTTTGTTTTAGTTTCCTATGTTGCGTGGTTGCTTTCGCTTACTTGTGTTTTTTTCGATTTTGTTTTAGTTTCCTATGTTGCGTGGTTGCTTTCGCTTACTTGTGTTTTCTTCGATCAAACTGACGTCGTGCAAAGTCTGTCGATGCAGCCAGGATGAAAACGACTCCGATAACAATCCGTTTCACATCGGGATCAATGCCCTCAAGATCTAGACCATTTTCGAGAATTGTTATAAGCAGGACGCCCCAAAGCGTCCGGACGATTGAGCCCCGGCCGCCAAGAATGCTTGTACCGCCGACTACAACTGCCGCAACAGCGGTCAGAGCGAGAAGTGACCCTGCATTGGGTTGTCCAGATTCCACTCGCGTTGTCAACGCAACACCAGCGAAGGCCATCGAAAACCCGGAGATAACAAAGCATATGGAAATAATGCGACGCGTAGAGATCCCTGTTACCACGGATGCACGACGGTTTGCGCCTACTGCGAAAACCCGGAGCCCAAAAACCGTATACTTCTGAATGAACAACAAGACCATGAAATACAAAGCTACAAGCCACACGATTAGGTGCAGGCCAAATATTCTAGTGTTGCTCAAGGACGAGAAGCCCTCTGGCAATCCAGAAACCACAGCTCCCTGACTCAGCGCTAGAGCGCAGCCTTGAGCGATAACCAGCATGCCTAAGGTGCCTATGAAAGATGGGACTTCTAGAAGAGTGACGACTAAAGCGTTGATCAAGCCGATGAGTAGTCCGATCGAGAGGCCCAACAAGATACCGATCCCAATAGATTCGAAGTGACGTGCGGTCAATGCAACAACGACGCTCACTAGGGCCATTCCAGCGCCTACAGATAAATCTAATTCTCCGGAAATGATGACGAAGGTAATACCGAAGGCAACAATTGCAAGAATAGATCCCTGAAGCAAAAGATTAGTGAGGTTTGTGACAGTGAAAAAAAACGGGTTGGTTATGCAAAGATAGAGTGCCATGACAATCACAACGATTGGAACGAAAGCCTGGTCGAAGGAAATTGAACCGAGAGTTCGTCGGGGTGACGATTCTAGTTGCGTCGCAACCGTGTCATTGGCCCTCAATTTCATAGTCTCTCCCTACTCATCGGCCGTACCTGACATCATTTTTTCCACGAGATGGGCTGCCGCCAAATCTCCCATTTGCCGCAAGGAGTGGGTATCATAAATAGCTGCAAGAGTGAAATGTTTCATCAAAACAACTCGCGTACTCAATTCGAGAACTTCATTCGTGTCGGAGCTCGAGAATATGACTATTCCCCCCGACGAGGCGTGATCTATGACTAGTTGATAGATCTGGCTTCTTCCCATTATGTCCACTCCACGAGTCGGCTCTTCTAGAACCAGAACTTCAGCGTTAGAATGTAGGGCTCTTGCAATCAGACATTTCTGTTGGTTTCCGCCGGAAAGTGCAGAGACTGGTGCTTTCAGGCTAGGCGCTTTTATCAAATAACTCTTCTGCATTCTGTGTGCCTCAGCCCACATCTTCTTACGCAAGATGATGCCGAACTTACTGAAGCGTGTCAGAGATGAAATTAAAAGGTTCAATTCAACGGACAAGGGGCCAAATAGCCCGTCTCGACCGCGATCCGCAGAAACATAAGCTGTCCTAAGCCGCGGAGTAACATTAATAATCAAATTATCAATGGTGGAAGTTGGCCGAGATAAGTTTAAGCCATCGGCAGAGTTGTTTGCGACGTATTGGATGAGTTCTGAGCACCCTGAGCCTATAAGTCCTGTGACACCAATTATCTCACCTGGGTATGCTTCAAATTGCGTTTCCTGCGCAAACGGCTTGAGCCTGACAGGGCCGACCGACAAGCCCGTTCCTACAACACCTTCCTGCCTCTCATAAAGTTTCGTCGGAGGCCGGCTGCCCGAAATAGCTATAGCGAGTTGGGGTTCCGACATTTTTTTGGCGGAGGACTCCTCAGTTACTTGGCCGTCTCGCAGTACCGTGATGAGGTCGGACACATCGAGCACCTCATCCAGGCGGTGACTTACGAACCCAACACCAATTCCTGTAGAGGCTAAATCTCGAATCAATTTTAGAACTCTGGCACTTGAGGAGGCCTCAAGCGATGCCGTAGGCTCATCGAGTAAGAGGAAAGCTGGTTTTGTCACGAGCACTCTGGCAATTTCAACCAGCTTGCGCTCAGCTGAGCCTAAGTGCCTCGCATGGATAGAAGGATCAATATCCAAGCCAAATTGCTTGAGAAGGCTCTTCACGTGCGCGTTTGCTCGTTTCCAAGAGATTACGTTGCCAAGGGAGTTGGCTTCGGCTTGTTTGAGGACCGAGGGCGCAAGTAGAAGATTTGCAGTCACGCTAAGGTCCTCGAAAATGTTGTACTCCTGGTGAACAACACCCAACAAACGACCCGCCTGCGCTCGGCTCAGAACAGTGGTTTCACAATTTTTGGAATCGGTGTGTGTCACAAGCCCGACCGAAGGTTTAACCAGCCCTGACATTATTCGAATCAGTGTGCTCTTCCCTGAGCCATTCTCTCCCACCAGGGAATGAATTTGGCCCGCCTTGAGCGAGAAAGATACAGAGTTCAGCACATCCGTAGAAGCGCCTGGATAGGCGTAAGTCACCTTGTCAACTCTGTAGATACTTTCCATG
>CAMAVT010000048.1 GCA_945861775.1 Bifidobacterium breve | reverse complement strand
ACGCTTTCAATGTATCGGGCATTTGCAATTCGAGGTTCAAGCATGGGCATTCCTTCCGTGATAGTGGACGAGCACAAAAGAACCCACGAGCGACATGCTCAAAGCATCCGAATGGCATTCGAGGCCGGAGTCCCCATCGTCGCTGGAGGCGATGCTGGACTCACCCACTTCCCGCAGGGCTATTGTGCAGAAGAAGTCGAGTCATATATCGAGGTAATAGGTATGACGCCACGCCAAGCTCTGAGCACAATCACGGTAAACATTGCCCGGCTACTGGGTGTCATAGACACCGTGGGCACCATTGACGTCGGAAAACGAGCTGATCTGCTGGCACTTCGGGTAGATCCCCTAGTGTCTCCAAAGGCCTTACTCGATCCGAAGCAAAAGATTTTGGTGATGCACGACGGAGTTGTGGTTTAACAGCCACCAACTATTGCGTGGCATCGCCGTCTCGAAAGACCCGTGTCAGAACGTCTAGTCGCTCGAGAGTTTCTGTCTCAAGCTTCAATTCCAAGGCAGCCATCGGTGCTTCTAAATGTTCCTGGCGCGTAACGCCCACAATCGCCACCGTGACAACGGGCTGGTGCAATACCCATGCGGCAGCAAGCACCGGGAGTGAAACTGATAACTCATTCGCGATGGCAGTAATCCCGTCGACTGCATCAAATGCCGCGTCGTGCCAGTACCTCTGCCGGTAAAGTTCCGCCGCTCCCGTTGTCGCAAATCGAGATGAAGACTCTGGTGGAAGTTCCCGCGAGTGTTTGCCACTTAAGATTCCACCGGCCAGGAGGTTATATGTGAGTACGCCAAGGCCCTCTTCGCGACACAATGGAAACAACTCCCGCTCGTGCTGTCGAAACAGAAGGTTATATCGCGGTTGCACGGTAGAGAAACGGACAAGATCCCGCGCGGCACTTCGGCCAAGAGATTGGGCAACTTGGTATGCAAGGAAATTGGAACAGCCCACATATCTCACTTTGCCTTCATGTACGAGTTCGGTGAGCACCTCCAGAGTCTCATCAAGTGGAGTACTTGGATCCGGCCGGTGAAGTTGGTAAAGGTCTATTGCCTCAATCTGGAGACGCTTCAGGGACCCTTCGACCGCTTCACGTATGTGACGGCGACCTAAACCTTGATCCCAAGGATTTGGACCGGTTGCGCCGTGAACCTTAGTAGCCACAATCATACTAACCCGTCGGCTACTCAACCAACGACCGATAATGCTCTCGGTGATTCCCGCGGATTCAAATGAACTACCCAACGGGTACTTGTCAGCGGTATCGATGAAGTCAATTCCCCGTTCACGGGCCAGATCCAGGATTCGAAAGGACTCAGCTTCATCACATTGCCCGCCGAAAGTGGCTGTTCCAATCGCGAGTCTGGACACAGGCAATCCTGTATTGCCCAATTGCACGTGTTCCATCGCCATCATCCCAAACCAGGTTCAACCGGTTCCCTCGCTGAACCCCGTGGCTCAGTCTGAGGGTTAATCTTTTCACTACTGATCCAACAAACAATCGTTGCGAAGATACTCATTGCTGCCAAAAAAAGTAAGCCGACAGTCCAGCTCGAGGTCGAGTGTACAAGGGCACCAACCACTAGTGGCACGGTAATAGCTCCCGCATTGATGAGAGTGAGCGACATTCCGGTGGACTTGCCTATTTGATCCCACTCGGAGGACTCAGCGACGACAGCGATATAAACACCATTCCAGCCCACTGAACAAATACCCAACATTATTAATGCCGCAGGTACGAGCGGATCGGAAGCTGTGTTTAGGAAAATGAGACATGCCGCACCAAGAAGCCCCAGAACTTCCAATACGAGTAGCCGATGGTGTGTGAACAGATCTGACAGCCAGCCCCAGAAAAGTCTTCCAAATATTCCTCCGAGTAGAAGTGTGGACACACCCAACCCAGCACTTGCCGTCGAATAACCTCGAACATCGACCAGATAGATCGCGGTGAATGCGAAGATGCTCACCTGAACGCCAGCTATCAAGAGTCCAAAAACATATCCCAGCGGCAGGCGCAATCGGCGTCCTTGGCGTTCCCGGATGCGCACAGAACTTTCACTCTTAGCGACGTAGCCGCCACGAATCGCAATGGATAGTGCGACTACAAGACATATGAGCATCGACAAGCCAAACGCATAGCGCCAACCGAGTGCCAATCCAAGAACGGGTAACACAGCTCCAGCGACGATGCCTCCCGCGGGAACACCAGCCTGCTTCACGCTCATGACTAAGGCTCGTCGACGGGCGCTAGCGGGATTTGCGAGCACAGTGGTTGCTGGGTTAATCGCCCCGTATCCAAAACCCGCCACCATAATTCCGATATAGAAAGCCGCGATGTGCCAGGCCAGCCCGGCAATCAAATTTCCTACCGCCAGAGTGAGCAAGCCAACCAAAATCATGCGCGCTGGACCGGATCGATCGGTGATCATGCCTGAAATCGGAGCTGTCAGAAGTGCGCCAAAGTATGCAACCGAGGCGATCGCCCCGACTCCCACCTCACTGAGCCCCAGTGAAACGCTAATGAGGGGCGAAATCGCCGATGCGCCGATAACCGTGAAACTGCCAACCGCGAGTACAAGAGTTGAAACCGCAATCCCTTCGCCCATCGAACGAATGGGGGGTTGGGCAAGTTGTTGATTCATCTCACAAGACCGAAACTCATATGACTCGCACTGAAATCTGGCCAAGTGAGGCAAAGTCGAAAGTCCATAACCCGATTGCACAGTCATGTAGGGGGGCAAGCGCACCGGTTGCTACCGCACTCACTGGCTGATCATGAGGTAGCAGCCCAAGTCGATCGACAGATTCATCCCACGATCCAGTTCCCCGCGAAAGCTCTTGACCGTCGCGTGAAACGCTCACGTGTACGACATCAATTGGGTCAACCGGCAGCCCAAAAAGCATGCGGCCCTGCAACGCGCCATCGGCCACTACACCGCTAGGTGGAAGTACCCACCCTGTGAACCTGGAGTCGGCAATCTCGACACAAGGCATGGCCTTCAGTGTGCCGTCACGATCACGATGCACCCCAATTTCCGGTTCGAATTTTGGTGCAATGAGGGACGATAACTCGAGAACTGAATCGGTAACATTTAGTGAGACGGCCCTTGGATCCAGTTGAGCAAATATCGGTCCCGTCACTCCCAGTTTGCGCTGTGTAGCTTCATCCATCGCGCCCAGTTTCCAATAAGGAGAATCTTGGGCTCCCACCCCACGTGTGAAGGCCAAACCAACCCTTGCAGCGAGATCTTTATTCAGATCGCTCCAAGGGAACGTGTGACCATCAACAGGAGTATTGGACTTGTGAGCTTCTAACAGAATTGCCGCAAGGCCTTCCGCCTCATGGTCCATAGATTAGAAGCCTTGCTTTAACCTACGGCGTTTGATGTGTTGAGAGAGTGCAACTGCCAGGATGAGGGCCGTTCCATAGAACAGATATTGAACGAAGGTTTTCGCACCCAGTAGCTGTAATGCAGTGATACCGGTGACGAGGAAATAAACTGCAACGAACGTGCCCCATGCATTGAATCGGCCGGGCCGAATCGCGGTTGACCCTAGAAATGCAGCAGCAAAGGCCGGAAGTAGATAGTCAAGCCCTGTAGATGGGCCCGCTGAACCCGAAAGTCCCACAATCAATATTCCCGCGAGTGCCGCAATAAGCGATGCGGCAACCATGGCGCCCCAGCGCAAAAGCCCGACACGAATCCCCGCCAGTCGTGCCACATCTCTATTTCGACCCGCGACCAAGAGTCTTTGACCAAGTGGTGTGAATTGAAAAATGTACCAAATGATGAACGTCAAAATAAGTGCGTAGTAAAAGATGAAAGGGATTCCTAAAAAGCGATTGCGAATCACCATATCAACTAGCGCTGGATCCACACCCGTTACTGTGCGAGCATCGGTCACCCACAACATGACTCCGGTGATGATCGTGCTCATACCCAATGTGACGATCAAACTCTCAATCCCGAGCAAGACGATAAGTCCGCCGTTAATTGCTCCCACCAAGAGGGCAACCGCAAATGCAGCAAGGATTGCTAACCACAATGGCCAACCAAGGTTGACATTAAGTTGTGCCACCGTCACCGCGCTAAGGCCAGCAACAGAGGCCACCGACAGATCGAAATCTCCCGTAGTCAGAGGAATGATGAGGGCTAACGTGATGACAACGAGAATTGCATTCGATGCCAGAATCGAAGAAACATTCGACCATTGAGCGAAAGTTTCAGGTTTTACAAAACTGAAGACGACAATAACTCCAAGCCAGGCAATAAGTAGCGCATAGGCCTCAAGTTTTCCGGCAAAACGACCTTTAAGAGCAGATGCTTTGGTCGACTCCAGCTTTGTGTCTTCTCCGAAAGTGCCTGGTGGGCTACCAGGGAGTGATGGAGTGGTCATTTGCGGGCTCCTTTCAGAGATTGATTTAGGGTCAGGGCCCAGCAAAACAAGGGCAAGTATGTGGATAAACCAACCGACTCTGCGGTCAACTGATATGACGATACGACGCGGTCCCTATCGTGCATCTGCACTTTCTCCCATGCACATTTCGGCGATCTTTGAGTGATTAACGTCATCGCCGGTGAGAAAACCCGCAAGGCGCCCTTTTACAAAGATGCCCACTCGATCACAAAGGGTTGCCAACTCCTCGAAGTCTGAACTTGCAATAATCGTGGACATTGTGCTTGTTCGCCCGCGAATGACTTGGTAGATCTGTTCACGCGCACCAATATCCACTCCTTGAGTTGGTTCATGAAGCAGCAAAATTGCCTGTGGTAACTGCAACCACTTGGCCATCATGGCCTTCTGTTGATTTCCTCCCGAGAATAATCCGTAATCCATGCCAACTAGTTGTGGCCGCACATCAAATTCCTTCAGAAGATCCCGAGCATTCTTTCTCAATTTGTTATGCCGAAGGATTCCCTTAAAAAAGAAGTTATCGAGGACTGTCAAGTTGACGTTATCCGCCATCGGAAGATCGAAAATGCTCCCAAAAATTTTGCGGTCGGCAGGAACCAACGCCATTCCCATACCGATCGCAGATCGTTCGTTGTGACCAGAAAACTTGACGGGAAGATCACTCAGCATGAATTCCCCGGACGCAGTGCGATCACTGCCGAAGAGTGAGTAGACCGGGTCCTCAAATCCAGAACCGGCAAGTCCGGCAAGTCCTAGAATTTCCCCTTTCCGTAAATCGAAAGAGACATCTTGAACTAGTGAAGTCGTCAACCCATTCACACTCAGCACTGTGTCCTCAGACCGGCTTACTGGAATTGGTTCAAATTCATCTTGGTCAAGATCGCGACCAACGATCAGCCGAACTAACTCACGCTTAGTCGATGTCTCCGTGTTGAGTGTCCCGACCGAGCGACCATCTCGGAGCACTGAAATGGAGTTCGTGATCTGGCGAACTTCATCAAGATTGTGCGACACGAATAACACACTTGAGCCCTGTTCCACGATATTTCGCACGAGCCCAAAAAGCACATCCACTTCTTGACTAGGCAGATACACAGTGGGCTCGTCGAGAACGAGAAGACTCGGTTCTACTTCTGCTCCAGCCGATGCCCTCAGATATTTAATGCCCTCAATGGCTCGAATAATGGCAAGCGCTGCTCTCTGAACCGGTCTGACTTCATCAACATAAGCGGACGGATCAATGTTTACATCGTAATCCGCGAATATCTTGGTCGCTTGGCGACGTGCGTTCAACCACGAGAAGTACGGCGTGCGTGACTCAGCGATCCGCCCCATAAATAAGTTTTCGGTGACCGTAAGGGAAGGAAGCAAACCTAGATCTTGGTGTACGAACTCGAACCCAAGTGAGCGGTATTGACCCGGCAAAAGCGGCAACGCCACGGACTTTCCATTTACTTCAAGCTGTCCCTCGTCGGGTTCATAAAAACCGGAAAGGATTTTGATCAGGGTTGACTTTCCCGAGCCATTCTCACCCAAGAGGCCGTGGACTTCTCCGACGTTCACGGTCAAATTGACCCGATCCAAAGCCTTTTGACCACCAAAAACCTTAGTGAGATTGGTGATTTTCAATAGCGGCGTGTTATTCACCACGGTCCTGTTCCCTACTTAAAAAGATTGATTCCTGATTGGGTACCGCTTCCCCGTCCTATGCCGCCTTTCGGCGACATAGGACGGGTTTGAGAAGCAGAACTAGTTACGGTAACCAGAGTGCTTTGAAGCCAGCAATGTTTGCATCTCCATAGCCTGTTCCCGAAACAGCAGGCACGCCGGCCTCAGAAACGTTGGTGTCATCCCAGAGGCGAATCGATGTACGGGTGACAACTGGAGCGTTTCCAGTCAGGATCCGGAACCCTTGATCAATCGTGGCGTAACCGATTCCTGGTGTGTCTTCTCCAACGTTGAACGCCACTAGGTCGCCTTGTGCGATGAAATCAAGCGCAAAAGGTGAACCGTTGTAGCTACCAATCTTTACATCGGTACGGCCTAGGGTCTCTACAGCTGGCACAGCTCCTGCGACCATTGCGTCATAGAGAACGTAGACGTAGTTGATGTCAGGATTAGCCTGTAGGGCGGCCTGAATCTCTGACTGCGTCTTTGTATTCCAGTCAGCGACAGGAATGTTGATCACCGTATAGGTACAGCCACTGCAGTTCTCATCGAACTCTTTTGTCATGGTGTCAATCGTGGCTGGGCTGGGAAGAATGTCCGAACCGCCCACAATCAGAGTATTTGCTGTGCCACCCGAATCGGCGATGATCCAGTCAGCTGCTGCTTTTCCAGCAACGTTGAATGGTGCCGTTACGCTTGCAGAGATGAATTCGCAGCCTTCGCATGCGGGTGGTGCAGCGCTTTCATCGTCGTAGAAGTGACTCACGATAACCGGGATTCCAGCTTCGTCAGCTGCTTGGATTTGTGGCTGAAGTGCGCGGGGATCAGGTGCACCATTGAGAATGATCAGATTCTGATCGGAGTTAATCGCCTGATCAAAGCAAGCAACCCACTGGGCTACCTCACCCTGAGTGTCGCAAATGGTGTATTCGGCGCCAGCTTCTTCGGCAGCCGTCTTCATGGCATCAGAAATGCCCTGAAGGAAGGGGTTGGGTACTGATGGAATTTCAAAGATCTTCTTACCCTTGATTTCTGCGATGCTGAAAGCCTCACCCTGAGCCGTGAATACGGGAACTCCCTTTGCAGCTTCAACAGCATCGAGGACTGATTGTGCTACCGCGGAATCAGCCGCAGCGGCCTCGGACTCTGCACTAGTTTCTGCCGCCGACGCTGAACTAGTTTCTGCCGCCGGTTCTGAACTGCTATCGCCTGACGAGCAGGCTGCCAGTGTCAGCGCGCCTACTGCGAGCATGATCACCGGACTCAACTTCCGAAATGTATACATTGACTCTCCTTGCTAAGAGAACACCCACCCTGGGATAGCCGTTAAAGTATTAGATATTCATTTTTAACGTATACAATTTAACCAAAATAGTTGATAACATTTTGATTACGCTTAATCGAAAATATCGGAGTGCCTCATAAATTCTGTGAGAACTCGGGGTAAAAGCGAGCTGTGTGGCTTCGCTAGAGAGTGACGTGACATTCCTCAGAGGATGGGCACTCTCCCAGTTCGAGCCCCTTGAGGTTCAGCGGTCCGCTTTGCCCGGTTAATTCAGGATGAAGGGTTCGCTCTTTTTTCATATCGCCGAAATAGAGACAATCCGAAATGAAGATCGGGAGATTAAGACATGATGGAAGAGTCGAGGGCAGCCGATGTGGCAGTTATTGGGCTCGGAGCAATTGGCTTACCCGTTTGTGTGAACGCGAGTACAGCGGGATTTCGGGTGCAGGGTTGGAACCGCAGTCCTGGGCCGCGTCAACAGGCTGCCAAGGCGGGCGCAGCCGTTCCCAGCACACTCGACAAAATTGATGCCCCGATCATCCTTTCCGTACTTCCCGACATGCCTCAATTGTTTGACGTTCTCGATGGCGGCCTCGCTGGAGTGATACGGGAAGGCGACGTGCTCGTGGTGATGAGCACGGTAGCTCCATCGTCAATGCATATCCTCGCTAAACGCCTTGCCCTCTTGGGCGCCTCAGTGATCGATGCCCCCGTGAGTGGTGGCGATGTCGGCGCCTGGGAATCAACTTTGTCCATCATGGTTGGTGGTGAAACCGATGACTTAGCCAAATGTCTCCAAATTCTGCAAGCAATTAGTCATCGAATCGAACACATGGGGCCTCTGGGCTCCGGTCAAATGGCTAAGGCGTGTAACCAGATGATCGTGGGAGCTACGTTGGCTGCTATCGGGGAAGCGCTCACGCTTGGGCGTGCTGCTGGCCTTGACGACGCTCAGTTGCTTGACGTGCTTGGCGCAGGCTTGGCGGGGTCCCGCGCTATGGAAATTAAGCGATCAAAATTATTAAGTTCCGACTACACGCCGGGTGGAAGCGTCGCTAACCAGCTAAGGGATTTACGAATCGCCCTTGATTCGGCTCAAACCTTTGGATATGTTCCGCGTCTAACATCGGTCGTGACCGAGGACTACCAAAAACTCGTTGACACGGGTGATTCAGGCCTGGATCACAGCGCAATCATCCTGATATCTGAGCGTGATCGAAGCAGAGATGGGTTTTAACTCCGGATTGCATCAATGTTCAGACGCACGTAATCAATCACAAAATCCGGACAGTAACTAACGAACGAGTTTATTTGTGATTCAGACGCGGAATGAAACATGACGGTTGATACGAATTCCCGGAATGAGTCCTCATCGGGCAGTACGAGTGGGTCGGCTTGAAGCCACACATCTTGCGGAATCCAGCCGTTGGCAATCAAGGCTTTCACCGTGTTGTCCACCGTCGCGAAATTCCAAACCGGCATTAATAGGCCCGCCTTCCTAGCCGCTTGAACTATGTTCGCGATATTTCCTGCGCCTCCACAATCAACATGTAGCCGCGATTGTTTCGTACCGTTGGTTGCAGCCTGACGAAACACAGATCCGTGGTCTTGGATCCAATGAAATGCGGCAACAGACATGATCACATCTGCCGGCTCACTTACTGGCCAATCCTGGGAAAGGTCCGCCGCCTTGATGCAGGGTGCGACCGACTCTGGGTAATGAAGGAATCGAAGGCGAGCTGCCGCCAACATCGACTCATCGATGTCCAGAAGGGTGACCTGCCCCGGAGTCACACACGTGTCAGCGGCAAGAACCATCAATTGATTAAACGCGAGCTCTGCGTCCCTACCGGTCCCACAACCAGCATCTATCAGGCTCTCACCTGCACGAAGTTGCGCCCTGTCGATAACACCTTGGCCCCATCTTTCATGTGGTAAAGGCTGACGGTCGTATCGGGCGGCATCCCAGACTATTGGATTCATGGGCCTCCCTCATCGACGCACGATGTGCGCGAGCGGGTCACCTCGTCTCCACAAGTTGATCTGGCTATCCACAAGACGCTTGGCGCGCGGGACAAAAGCGGATGTATCTCCACCAACGTGCGGACTAATCAAGACTCCGGGGGTTATCCACAACTCATGGTCAGAGGGCAGCGGTTCTGGATCTGTTACGTCAAGTGCAGCTCGAATACGGCCCTGTTTCACGTGTCGAACCAGGGCGTCGGTGTCTACGACTCCACCCCTTGCAACATTTACCAATAAGGCTCCATCACGCATCCGGGTGAGAAAATCGTCGTCGACCAATTTTTCCGTCTCCGTGTTAAGAGGCACGGCCAAAATCACAATGTCTGCGTCCGGTAACAAGTGCGGCAACTCAGAAATGGATACCACGCCGGGCCGTTGAGAGCGTGCAACCAGAGTTACATCTACCTCGAAGGGTGTAAGTCGATCTGCAATTGCCCTTCCAACACCGCCGGCACCGATGATAATCACACTTCGATCTACAAGGGATGCTCTGCGATCATGGATCCACGCCCCTTGCGGCATTGCTCTTGCGTAGTCATCAATGCCACGAAGTGAGGCCAAGGCAAGTGCGACGGCTAGTTCGGCGGTTCCCGACTCATGAACACCCACAGCGTTGCATAAGGTGACGTGCTCCGGCACATGCGCCAAAGCGGCATCGAAGCCTACGGTGAGGAGCTGGACCACCTCCAGATTAGGCATCTCCTTGATTAGCTCAAGTGTTAAAGATGGACCCAGATAGGGGGGAACATAGAAACCCACATTCGAAAGATCAACGCCCGCATCAACGCCATCAAAATCTACGATTTCAACGGGAACGTCACGGTGACTAGGTTGTAAATCAACAGGAACTAAGGCTGACAGCACAGAATGCCCTTCAGTTTTTGCGAATGAACCAGAAGTTAGAAATTTGCGATTTGACTACCAATGAGAAATACAAAAAATTCCTACCCCAGATAATAGACAGGTTTTCCTTTCAAAGACAACCTTTAATAGAACATGTCAAAACTCTTGGAATGCCTATCGATTTACGAGCCGGTAGTACTTACGATTCAACATCCTTAAGCAGTTTTAATGCTTCGGACTCGACACTTTAAAGTTCTTCCGATCTGATCAGTTTTTTCCTTTTGCTCGCCTTCGCCACTCACCCGGGGAACACCACGGCAAACCCCAGCGAGGCGACTCCATACCCAAACAGGTAGGTGAGAGACTGGGGGCATGTCCAATAGCAGCAAAAACTCCCCAACGGAAGACGACGAACAGCGCGCCAAGTTCAAGGCTGCGCTTGAGGCCAAGAAAAACAAGCCCGGTCACGCTGGATCAAATCCCGATTCAGCCGGTGGCCCAGTAAAAGACAGCTCCAGTCGCTCAGGTGGCAAACGCGAATTCCGACGCAAGAGTGGCGGCTAATAAAGCAGGTTTTTACCTAGGTTGGATCGATCCTCTCTATGAGGACGACTTAACCACCCAACATGCAGTCCAATCTGCGGTGGCTCCAACCAGCAAAGTGGCACAGGTAAGGGCGGAGGTTAATGCAATTGCCGAAAGTATTAGTTACCGGCGCGCACAACATACAAGTCCCTATATCGATCCCCTTGCCAATAGATACGCCAATATTGGGTAGATGCTCTACCGCCAAAACTAATCGGCGGGAATAACTGCAGTGAGTTTTGCCCCGATTTCCGCGGGCTCGAGTGACCATCGACCATTCATTGATTCAACCCAAGCTGAAATCACACTGAAACCCATTCCTGGCTCAACCCGCTTAGGTGGTAGTCCAACGCCATTGTCATGAATCTCTACCACGAATTCATTATCGGAGTTAAACCAAACCTGAATGGAACACTCCGTCGCGTGGCCATGAATGGCAGCGTTGAGTAACCCCTGTTCGCAGATGCGGTAGATCCCGGTTGCGCGAGAAAGTTCACTGGGAAGTCGGAGCGCTTTCGCAACTGGATCGCTCACCACACTCGTGATTATCAATCCGGGGCGATACGCACCGGCCAGTTCGCGCAGTGCGGTGTTGAGATCAACGTGCGCGAGATTCGGACTGAGCTGCCGACTGGCGGAGCGCACCTCTTCAGAGCGCACCCTTTCGAGTTCGTCCATCGCTGATTCAATCTCACGCACCATCTCCTTCGGTTCAAGCGCTACTGCTGCCCGAACTCGCAGGCCGATGGAGACGAGATCGGTTTGCACCCGGTCGTGCAGGTACGCAGCGACCTGCCCGCGTACGCGCTCCTCCGATTCCAGCAGGAGTCGTCGCTGTTTCACGACTGTCTGAAGAGCCGCCTGCGCCCGATCAGATTGCTTCTGGATCCGCCCCAAAAGCAATCCGAGAAGGGAACTCATGAACCATAAAGGAACGAAGAGCCTGAATACCACAGTGAAGAAATCTAGATGGCCCATGTAAATCTCGTAAAAAATATTTGTTCCAAAAATCGTGGTGAGAAAAACGGTACCAATAAATGATGCACCTACCAGGGTGAGAAAGTATTCCGCCCGCGTCACGGAGCGATGAATGAATCGACGACGCAATATCTGGTAGATAATCAGGGGTACGACCACCAGGGTCGGCACCGCGAGAGAGAAAGCCAGAATCTGCCCTGCTCGTTCCGAGATGGGCTGCGCCGCGAAGAGTCCACCTTCGGCTCCGACCGCGGTCACACTTCGCAAAGTGGAAACGAAACTCAGGGCCAAATAAAGAGCCCACACACCTCCCGGGTGAAGAGGCCAAGGCCCAAAGACGAATTGGAGAACTGTGCGCAATGCAGTGCTCGCCCGAGATCTAGTCGTCATAAGGATCCATCGTGTTCATGCGTCGGCCTTCTCTCCAGATGATCACCGCTGCTGTTCGCAAATCCGTTCCGGGTGCAGCATCGGGAACCAACTTTCGGTAGCACTCAGAGAGTTCCTTTCGCACTGACACCGGCTGCATCGCGAGGCGCTCAGCAATCACATTCGCGTCCACACCGGTGGCAGCGATCGCCATGATCTGCCGCTGTCGCGGTGTCAACTTGCTAAGACTCTCGACAGTCGAGGGTGCGCGACCACGATTGATCGAGGGCTCAACAACCGAGAGTCCGGAGGCCGTAGCCTTAAGCACCTTCAGCAGATACTCGGCATCGAGGTTAACTCTCTTCTCGACATATGACCAACCCATGTCGACTTCGCCGTTCGCACCATGGAAATCCCACGCGTAGTGTTGGCTCAAAATCACGATGCCAACATTCTCGTCACGCTCCCGAAGTGCACGGCCAAGCTCTACTCCGTTGAGCGAGTTGGGCCCAAGAGCCCAATCCAGCAGTGCGACATCGACCCGCTCCTCACGCGCAAGCGCCTCCGTTGAGTCGTTGACCGCTGCCACCACTTCAATACCAACTAGCCCGGCAAGCAATGCAGTCATCATGGACCGCAGCACGGGGTCGTTCTCGACATAGAGAAGACGGGTATCTCGGGGCATGTTCGTATCTTTCACCTAAATCCACATCAATGTCGCCGAGGGGTACACGTGTACCAATCATGTGAAAGATTGCAAGGGCGTGCATCACGTGTTCCAGTCCCCCTTTCACACGTGTACCCCAAAACTTGGTACACGTGTAGCACGCGGACACGAACATTCAAATTCGTATTTAACCTCGTCACATGACTAATAACAGCGCCCAGTCCTCGCCCCAGGTTCACTCGACTTCTGCTCGCCGCAACCACAACGGTCTGCGCACCCGAGCTCGAAACCTACTAGCACTCAGTTGCGGAGCAGTTCTCGCGCTCACCGGGCTTGGTGCAGTCATCGCGCCAACGGCTCAGGCTGATGGCGTCTCCTCAGGATTCATGTACACGGACGACGGCGTCGGTGTCACGATTCTTGGCTGTGATGCAACTTGCGAGAATGCGTCGGTAACGATTCCGTCCTCGATTGGCAGCCTTCCGGTTCGATCAGTGGCAACAACTGGCTGGACTCAGACCGGAATCATCGATTCGCTCACCATTCCCAGCTCCGTAACCTCCATGGGAAGCCTCGAAGGGCAGCAAATCCGGAGCATCGCGTGGGCGCTCAACTCACAGCTCACCACACTTCCTTCCCTGAAGTACAATAATCTGCTCACCTCGGTGACCTTGCCCGACGGCCTGACCACAATCCCCTCTTACGCATTTTACACCAACTCTGCACTCACATCGCTCGTACTGCCCAACA
>CAMAVT010000047.1 GCA_945861775.1 Bifidobacterium breve | reverse complement strand
TATGCGGTGACATTGGTCGCAGCACTCATTCTTGGTAAAACAGCATTCGGTGAGCTTGGACTCGTACTTCCACTGGTGATTCCGGCTATCGGTGTTCTCACCGCTGTCGTTGGAATCTTTGCGGTCTCACCACGTGAGTCTGACCGTTCGGGCATGTCCTCGATCAACCGAGGATTCTTTATCTCCGCGGTCATTTCGGCAGTGCTGGTAATCCTTGCGGTCTTTACGTGGGTTCCCGAATCGTGGAGTGATATTGAAAGTTTGGGTGGAATCGCCGCAATTGAAGCCGCCGACACGATCAGCCCACGCTGGTATGTCATCGGAGCGGTATTCACGGGAATTATTCTCGCGGCACTCATCCAGCAGCTGACCGCATACTTCACCGAAACGAATCGTCGGCCAGTTGACGACGTTGCCAAGACTTCACTTACCGGTCCAGCAACCGTCATTCTTTCCGGTGTTTCCCTCGGACTTGAGTCAGCCGTTTACTCGGCGCTACTCATTGCCGCAGCTGTCTACGGAGCATTCCTCATCGGTGGCGGTTCGGTTCTGCTGTCACTGTTTGCGATCGCACTCGCTGGTACTGGTCTTTTGACCACGGTCGGCGTGATTGTTTCCATGGACACATTCGGACCTGTTTCTGACAACGCCCAAGGTATTGCTGAAATGTCCGGTGACGTCCACGGTGACGGTGCTG
Source organism: Bifidobacterium breve (assembly GCA_945861775.1). Lineage (GTDB taxonomy): Bacteria > Actinomycetota > Actinomycetes > S36-B12 > S36-B12 > UBA4592. The sequence goes on along the minus strand of CAMAVT010000047.1, from coordinate 12,924 downwards.
CAATTCTCACCCGCCTTGACGCTGTTGGTAACTCCACCAAGGCAATCACCAAGGGAATTGCAATTGCAACCGCGGTGCTCGCTGCAACAGCACTCTTCGGTGCTTTCCGGGACGCCATTATTGGTGCGACCCTGACGGCCAAGGACGCGGTTGCGGGCTTGAGCCCGGCCGATTCCCTGCAGTACAGCGGAATCCTCGACGTTGCATCCCCGGCCAACCTCGTTGGCTTGATCATCGGTGCAGCCGTTGTCTTCATGTTCTCAGGTCTGCTAATTGACGCGGTATCGCGTGCTGCTGGCGCTGTGATCTACGAAGTGCGACGTCAATTCCGCGATCACCCGGGGATCATGGAGGGAACCGAGAAGCCCGAATACGGCAAGGTTGTCGACATCGTTACCCGCGACTCACTACGTGAACTGGTAACTCCAGGAGTCATTGCCGTGTTCACCCCGATCGCGGTTGGTTTCGGTTTGGGTGTGGGTGCCCTCGGTGCCTATCTCGCCGGAACAATTGCATCGGGTGTTCTCATGGCAGTATTCCTGTCCAACAGTGGTGGCGCGTGGGATAACGCCAAGAAGTTCGTCGAAGACGGTAACTACGGTGGCAAGGGATCCGCTGCCCACGAAGCAACCGTTATCGGTGACACTGTTGGTGACCCATTCAAAGACACCGCTGGCCCAGCAATCAACCCGCTGATCAAGGTGATGAACCTGGTTGCACTGTTGATCGCTCCCGCGATTGTTGGTCTCAGTGTTGGCGCCGATGCCAGCGACGCAATTCGGTATGCGGTGTCAGCTTTCGCCGTAATCGTGATCGTGATCGCTGTCATCATCTCCAAGCGTCGCCCGATTGCGGTCGGCGATTCACAAGAGATCACGGTCGCTCAGTAGAACCTGTTCATCAAGTAGCGAGAGGGTCGGGCCAGGTGCCCGGCCCTTTTTGCTTTTCCAAGGGCCTTCTCAGCAGCGCTGCCCCACAAACCCAGGGCGTGAGATGCCTTAATTCAGGGGGCGGTGCGATACCTATATATAGGTGTGTCCTACCGTCAGGTTTCGATCGAAGGGGAATTTAGGCCCCGGACCCGAGAGGATCACATGGCGAGCAAGACACTGGTGATTGTTGAATCACCGGCCAAGGCGAAGAAAATTGCCGGCTATCTTGGACCCAATTACGAGGTTCTTGCATCAGTTGGTCATATTCGCGACCTCGTTGCCAAAAAATCTGACCTTCCGCTCGAGGAGCGCAAGAAGCCGTGGGCAAAGCTGGCCGTTGACGTCGATGACGGTTACAAGGCTTTCTATATTGTCCATGAATCCAAAAAAGCAACGATCAAAGCGCTGAAGGCTGCCCTGAAGAATTCTGATGAACTCCTGCTGGCAACGGACGAGGACCGCGAGGGTGAAGCAATCTCCTGGCACCTCATGGAAGTTCTTCAGCCCAAGGTGCCCGTCAAGCGCATGGTCTTCAACGAGATCACCAAGGAAGCAATCCAAGAGGCGGTTACCAACACCCGTGACGTTGACATGGATTTGGTGGAAGCGCAGGAGACGCGCAGAATCGTGGACCGTCTCTACGGTTACCCCGTCTCTGAGGTGCTCTGGAAAAAGATTGGGCGAGAAGCCCGCTCTGCTGGGCGAGTTCAATCCGTTGCGGTGCGTCTGGTTGTTGAGCGCGAACGAATCCGGATGGCCTTCAACGCTGCCGGCTACTGGGATATCAAAGGCAAGTTCACCCCCGGAGATTTCGAGGCCAAGCTCGCATCAATTGATGGCAAGCGAATCGCATCGGGTGCCGATTTCAATCAGGCCGGTGAATTAGTTAAGACCGATGCAGTACTGCTCAATGAGAGTGAATCAAAAGCATTCGTTGAATCCCTCACCGGTATTGAATACACGGTTCGTTCGGTTGAGCAAAAGCCAGGACAGCGCAAGCCAAAGGCTCCATTCACAACTTCGACAATTCAGCAGGAAGCTTCTGGTCGATTCCGTTGGGGTTCACAGCGCACTATGCGAGTTGCCCAGGGACTTTATGAAAATGGCTACATCACGTATATGCGTACCGACTCGGTCAACCTTTCCGCTCAGGCACTAAATGCTGCGCGCAAACAAGCCGCCGAGTTGTACGGGCCCGAGTACGTTGAGGCGACTCCCCGCGTGTGGGCTAACAAGTCAAAAAATGCTCAAGAGGCCCATGAGGCGATTCGTCCCGCAGGTGACACTTTCCGCACTCCCGGTGAAGTGAGCAAGGAACTCTCGGGAGACGAATTCTTACTCTATGAACTTATCTGGAAGCGCACCGTGGCCAGCCAGATGGTGAATGCGCAGGTTGCCACCACCACAATCAAATTCGGCGCTCAAGCAGCAAATGGGAAAGACGCTGAATTCAGTGCCAGTGGAACTGTCGTAATTTTTGCTGGATTCAAAGCGGCTCTAGACGAGCTCGTCTCCGAGGACGACAAAGAAGAAGACCGTCAACTCCCCGCATTGAGCGAAGGACAAAAACTCAACGCGAAGGAAATCACAGCTGAGGGTCACACCACTAAGCCACCGGCACGATTCACCGAAGCAAGCTTGGTGGGCAAGCTCGAAGAACTCGGCATTGGCCGACCATCAACGTATGCATCCATCATGTCAACAATTGTTGACCGCGGATACGTGCGGAAAAAGGGATCGGCATTAGTTCCCAGTTTTACCGCTCTCGCGGTTGTCCGTCTCCTTGAAGAACACTTTGGTGAATTGGTTGACTACAAGTTCACCGCCAACATGGAGGAAGCCCTCGACGAAATCGCGATGGGCAAAACGAATCGCGTAAAGCAACTTGATGCATTTTGGCGTGGTGGGGAAATGTCGACGGGTCATTTCCACGGTGTGAAAGCACTCACCGAAGACCTTGGCGCAATTGACGCCCGCGGAATTGCAACGATGCCGATCAGGGGAACTGATGCAGTGCTTCGCGTGGGCCGCTACGGAGCCTATGTCGAGCGCGGCGAAGAGCGCGCGAATATACCTTTGAGCACGGCACCGGATGAACTCACCGCTGAGTTGGCCGAGGAGTTACTCCTTGAGCCTTCAGGGGACCGTGAACTCGGGCTTCACCCTGATACCGAACTCATGATCGTGGCAAAGTCCGGCCGCTACGGTCCTTATGTAACGGAAAACCTTCCGGAGGGCTCACCTAAATCAGCCAAGCCACGCACCGCATCGCTTTTCAGTTACATGAAACCGAGTGATGTGACACTTGAACAGGCAATTTCACTTTTGAGCCTGCCACGAGTTGTCGGTATCGACCCAGATTCAGCGGAGGAGATTACTTCCCAAAACGGTCGTTACGGTCCCTATCTGATGAAGGGTAAAGACTCCCGATCATTGGACAACGAGGATCGAATCTTTGAAGTAACCCTTGCCGAAGCACTCCAGTTGTATTCCCAGCCGAAAGTGCGACGCGGCAGAGGTCAAGCTGCTGGACCATTGCGGGAAATTGGCATCGACCCATCCACCGGAAAGTTGATTGTCGTCAAAGAAGGTCGATTCGGCGCATACGTCACCGACGGTGAGATCAACGCAACCCTGCGTGTTGCCGATGACCCCATGAGTGTCGGCCTTGATCGGGCAAGCGACCTCATTGCTGAACGTCGAGCAAAAGGACCAGCTCCCAAGAAAGTTGCCAAGCGGGCACCCGCCAAGAAGACCGCGAAGAAAGTTGCCAAGAAAACGGCAAAGAAAGCGGTCAAAAAAGCCGTAGCGAAAAAAACTGTTGCAAAAAAAGCTGAGCCGACAGCAGCTGACGTAATGTCCGGCCAAGAAGTCACAATCTAGGAACCACTATGACCGGATATTTCATTGCGTTCGAGGGTGGCGAAGGCGTTGGTAAGTCCACCCAAGAAGCCCTCCTGGCAGATTATTTAACGCAAATTGGCAAGACCGTTATTCGCACCCGTGAACCGGGTGGCACTTCAGCGGCCGAACAAATTCGTGACACTGTTCTCAGTCGCGAACATGAAGGCATGAATCCTGCGAGTGAGGCGCTACTTTTCGCGGCTGCGCGTGGAGATCACGTGGCCCGGGTGATCCGGCCAGCTATTGCCCGAGGTGATGTTGTTATCTGTGATCGCTTTATTGACTCATCAATTGCCTACCAGGGATATGCCCGCGCGCTTGGTCCCGACCGAGTCCGGGAATTAAGTATGTGGGCAACCGGGGGACTACTTCCCAACCTCACCATCGTGTTGACCCTTGACCCTGAAGTGAGCATGAAGCGGGTGATTATTCCCGATCGCATGGAAGCGGAACCGATGCAGTACCACCGTGATGTTGCCGCCGCATTCATCGAAATTTCGTCGCTGGATCCGGATCGCTACCTCGTTGTTGATGCAACCGGAACGAAGGAAGAAATCGCTGAGGTTATTCGCCAGCGAGTAATGCAGGAATTGAACTAGAAGTGCAACCGATTTGGGGTGCACTGGTTGGACAGAGTGACGTAGTTGAAAAACTGAGTCGCGCGGTCAATGACGCCGAGAAAATCGGAGTTGGTGAACCTGGCCCGGCCATGACGCACGCATGGTTAATCACTGGGCCGCCGGGTTCGGGAAGATCAACTGCCGCAACAACATTTGCTGCTGCACTCATCTGCCCATTAAATGGTTGCGGCACCTGCCAGATCTGTCGGATGGCTCCCGTTGGCGGTCACCCTGATGTTGAAATCATTACTCCCAGTGGTTTGTCCTACGGTGTCGACGAGGCCCGCGAACTGGTTCGACTTTCATCCCTTGCACCCATTGACAGCCCTTGGCGAGTAATTGTCATGGAAGACGCTGATCGTCTGACCGACCAAGCATTTGATTCACTGCTGAAAAGTCTGGAAGAGCCAACCCCGCATACAGTGTGGGTGCTGTGCGCCCCCAGTGTCGAAGACGTTCTACCGACAATCGTTTCTCGAACCAGACACGTTTCGTTGCGCACGCCAACGACCAAAGACGTTACCGAACTCCTGATCCAGACGTACAAAGTCGATCCAGCCATGGCGGCCTTTGCCGCCCGCGCATCTCAAGGTCACATTGGCCGGGCACGTGGATTGGCCACCGAGGAAGCAAGTCGAACCAGAAGGCAATCTGATTTGCGTGCGGCGATGAGTCTTCGCGACATTCCCTCGTGTATTTATGCGGCGCGCGACATGGTCACCGAAGCGACAACGGCTGCAAACACCCGAGCTGATGAACTCGATACCAAAGAAGATGCGCTGCTTCGGGCCGCATTTGGTATTGAAGAGGGAAGCCGGGTTACTGGAACTTCTAAGCGCACTGTTGATTCTGCAAAGAAGCAACTTCTAACTCACCAAAAAACAAGACGCAAGCGCATGGTCCGCGACGAAGTAGACAGATCCCTCGTTGACCTGCTAGGGCTATTCCGAGACATTCTGATTATTCAACTTGATAGCAACCTTGAACTCATTAATCAAGAGATGCGGCCAAACATCGAGTCATTTGCCGCTCGCGGCAATCCCGCTGACACCACACGAACGCTTGAGGCCATTGAACGTGCACGAGCAACAATTAAGGCAAACACACCACCACAACTTGCCCTTGAGGCATTGATGGTTTCGATCAAAGATCCGAAGCTCGCATCAGTCCATACGAATATGCAATGAGTGAGTTAGCAGCTGGCTGCAAGTTGACGGTTCCACCAATGTCGGGCGAGGCGAGAAGCTCCGCTGCCGCTGACAGCAAATTGTCGTAACTGTCGCAACCTAATTCCAGTCGCGAGGCAACGATCACCGCCGCGTTATTCGCACTCGTTGCCGCTGCCGTTCCTGGAAGCGAGGAACTCAACTGATGCAAAACCAAGAGTCGATCACACAGTGCATTGAGTGCAACGGCGGCTTCAGCGTCGGCATGGAGCATTTCACGTCCAGCGTCACCGTGTAAAACAGAAACACTGGCGCTCACGTTCACCACTTGGGTTCGAACCGTCAGGTAACGTTTAACGCAATCACGACCGGTAGCCCCACGGGGTAACGGTGTCGCGGGCGGAACTAGGTTTCGCGCGACCGGCCGCGTGCCCAGTCGACGCCAACGGCGGATACTGACCAAAGAGAGCAGTGCTGCGCCAGCACTAAGGACCCATAGTCCTGGGGCACTATTAACAACCGCCAGAGTTCCGCTGGTGAGGGCAACGCCACCACCAGCAATCACACCAAAACGAAGGGAATCTAAACGAGCCTGGTATCTGCGACGTTCCTTGTTCGCGGTTGCTAATTCCGATTTGTATGCACGATTCAACGTACGACTACCGGTAGCAGCGGTAAATGCGTCAATCACATTTAATCCCTTGGCAATCCCGGATTCGACCATGGCTGAGATCTCTGCCGGTGTGCGTGGTTGTCGGCTCACCGATATACCGTAAGGCGCATGACCCGATCAATGACAGTCGGTATCCGTGCAATTGCTCTGGGTGCCTTGACTGCCGCATTAATTACCGGTTGCGGTGGAATAAATGTGACGGCTCCCAGCGCCCCGCAATCCCAATCGGATTCTGCACTCACCCCTGATCTTGAGGTCTTTTATAACCAAGAGCTCCAATGGCGTGATTGCGGTGATGCTGACTGCACGACATTTGAGGTGCCCTTGGACTACCAAGATCCCAAGGGTGATCGGGTTGAACTTGCCATGACCAAAGTGCGGGCCCGAGGTGAATCAATTGGCTCGCTCTTTGTCAATCCGGGTGGCCCAGGTGGCAGTGCATTTGAATACGCAAAAGCCGCTGACTACATTGTCAGCGATCAAATCCGAGAATCATTTGATGTTGTGGGGGTTGATCCACGAGGGGTTGGCCAAAGTGAGACCATTCGCTGCTTCACCGATGAACAGATTGATGCGCAGATGGCTGCCGATGGATCACCGGATTCAGAGCTGGAAGAAAGTCGACTTATTCTTGACGCCGGCTTTATCGGGGCGGCGTGCAAAGATAAAAACAATCGGCTGATTGCCCACATGTCTACCGTTGAAGTTGCAAAAGATATGGACATAGCGCGAGCACTTGTTGGTGACCCGGTGATGAACTTGCTGGGGAAGAGTTACGGAACCGCGATTGGAACGACCTACATTGCATTGTTCCCCGATCGGGTTGGCCGAATGGTCCTCGACGGAGTCCTGCCCACATATTTGAATCAATTGGAGTTAACCCAAGCGCAAGCGCAGGAATTTGAAGTCCTGTTGCGCTACTTCGTCGGTGATTGTCTCGAGCAAAGTGACTGCCCGCTCACGGGAAGTGTTGACCAAGGGGGTCAGCAAATCCAACAGTTTCTTTCAGACCTTGATTCCCAACCTTTGATGGGGGATAACGAGCGCGAACTCACGCAGAGTTTGGCCACCTTTGCGATTGTGAGTTACCTGTATTTCCCAGAATACGATTTTCCAGATTTACGTTCGGGGTTAACTGCCGCGATGAACCAAGGTGACCCGAACCCTTTGTTAAAACTTCTGGACCAGCGAATTAGTCGTGGACCTGATGGTCGCTATACCGATAATTCAACCGATGCCTTCTACGCGGTTTCCTGTCTTGATTACCCCGTTACCCAAAATATTGATGAGGTGCGTGATTTCGCGAACCAACTGGCGATCAGTTCACCAACTTTTGGAGAGAGCTTTGGCTGGGGCGCACTCGCCTGTAAAGACTGGCCCTACACGCCCCCGCAAAGAGTCGACATGGTTGCCAACACCTCGACACCCATAATGTTGGTTGGCGCCGAAAATGACCCAGCGACTCCGCTTCAATGGGCAGAGGAAGTAGCAACAAAACTGGGGAATGCAGAGTTGGTCGTATGGACGGGTGGTTACAACCACACCGCGTACCTAGAAGGCAGCGAGTGTGTTACTGATCGGGTTGACGCCTACTTGCTTGAAGGAACGATCTCCCCGGGCACCACAACCATCTGCGATTAGCAATACCCCCCTGGGGTATACTCATTGAATGGATCCCGGTTACTCAGAAGACAAGATTGCCGTACTTAAACGGCTCAGGCGAATTGAAGGACAAGTCCGCGGTATTGAACGGATGGTCGAAGAAGACACCTATTGCATTGATGTTCTCACTCAGGTGTCTGCAGCAACAAAAGCACTGCAATCCGTTGCCCTCATTTTGATGGGTGACCACCTTCAACATTGTGTCGCTGACGCACTCAGCAAGGGCGGCGAAGATGCAAGCCACAAGATCAAAGAAGCCCAGCAAGCAATCGAACGACTTGTGAAGAGTTAAACGAGTTGTAAGGAGATCACGTGTCAAGGAAAACCATCAACGTTGACGGAATGACCTGTGACCACTGCGTTAACGCAGTAACCGAAGAAATCTCCAAAATCCCCGGCGTAACCGAAGTAAACATCGACTTACACGCAGGCGAGATCTCGCCGGTAACAATTACAGCAGGAATTGAAATCAGTGACGTGGACATCGCGGCAGCTGTTGAAGCAGCAGGCTACTCAATCGTCCCCACATGAGCAATCAGTTGACAACCCCGATAGTTCTCGCTGTGGGTGGTATGACCTGTGCGACATGTGCCATGCGGGTTGAAAAGAAATTGAACAAACTACCCGGTGTTGTAGCAACCGTGAACTACGCAACCGAAAACGCAACAGTAGAACTGCCAGCAGAGATAAGCGTAGGAGATGCAATAGCCGCGGTCGAGTCCGCCGGATACACGGCCAAGGAACTAAAGCGCAATATTGAGGAACAAGGGGAACTCAAAGATTCTGCTGAAGTCACACTTCGCAACCGTCTTGTAATCTCTTCGATTCTCACTATCCCTGTTGTTCTCATGGCAATGATTCCGGCACTGCAATTTGATTATTGGCAGTGGCTTTCACTGACACTTGCAAGCCCTGTTGTTATCTGGGGCGCCCTACCGTTTCACCGCGCAACGTGGACCAACCTTCGGCACGGCACCGCCACCATGGACACTCTCATCTCCATGGGGGTTATCGCCGCTTACACGTGGTCCCTGCACGCCTTGTTCTTTGGCGGTGCAGGTGAGACCGGAATGAAAATGGAATTCACCCTTCTCCCAAGTCACAGTGGAGCAAGTGAGATCTACCTTGAGGTTGCCTCAGCCGTAACCGTGTTTATTCTGCTCGGTCGCTATTTTGAGTCACGAGCAAAATCAAAAAGCAGCGCAGCGTTAACAGCGCTGTTAAACCTTGGCGCCAAAACCGTCTCAGTCATAACAGCTGGTACCGAGACTCAAATTCCTATCGGTAGTTTGAAGTTGGGTGATCAATTTGTTGTCCGACCCGGAGAGCGAATTGCAACCGATGGAATTGTTGTTGAGGGAGCCAGTGCCGTAGACGAAAGCATGATCACCGGAGAGTCAATCCCCATTGAAGTAACGGCGGGGGACAGAGTTGTCGGAGCAACACTAAATACAAGTGGCCGACTCGTTATTGAAGCAACCGCAATTGGCTCTGACACGGCTCTCGCGAGGATCACGAGCCTGGTCGAAAATGCCCAAGCGGGTAAAGCGCCAATTCAGCGCTTGGCTGACCGGGTCGCCGCCATCTTCGTTCCCATCGTCATCCTTTTATCCCTTAGCACTTTGATCGGCTGGCTAATCGCTGGTGAAAATCCCAACTTCGCATTCACTGCAGCGGTCGCCGTACTCATCATCGCTTGTCCATGTGCATTGGGACTTGCAACACCCACCGCCCTGCTTGTGGGAACCGGTCGCGGCGCCCAGTTAGGCGTTCTCATTCGCGGACCCCAAATTCTCGAATCAACAAAACGGGTCAACGTAATTGCATTGGATAAAACCGGAACCATCACGACCGGAAAAATGTCGGTGCAGGAGATCAAGCTCACCAACAATGCAGATCTCAACGAATTCCTCATTGTTGCCGGTTCCCTTGAACACTCCAGTGAACACCCGATCGCCAAAGCGATCTCGAACTACGCCGCAGAGCGAGTTGAACTCGTCACTCCCATTGACTTTGTTTCAACACAAGGACGCGGAGTGCAAGGTCTCATCAATGGCAAAGCCGCGTTAATCGGAAACCCTGATTGGCTAGCCACCGAGTGGTCACTGACCTTTGACTCGAACTGGGTCTCGCAACAACAAGATCAAGGTCAAACCGTTGTGGTCGTTGCCTGGGACGGTGAAGTCCGCGGAATCATTTCCGTTTCTGACACCATCGCTGCTGACTCCAAAAGCGCAATCAAGCGATTCAAAGAGCTTGGACTAAAACCTGTATTGATCTCTGGAGACAACCGCAGCGCGGCCGAGCAGGTTGCCAAGGAGGTTGGGATTGACACTGTTTATGCCGGAGTTCTTCCCGCAGACAAAGTCAACATCGTCTTGCAACTCCAATCCGAGGGAAATGTTGTCGCAATGGTGGGAGACGGTGTCAATGACGCGGCAGCGCTCGTTCAAGCAGATCTCGGTATGTCCATGGGATCTGGCACAGACGTCGCTATTGAGGCAAGTGACATCACGCTGACGAACAGCAACCTGACAAGTGCGGCAACAGGTATTGAACTTGCCCGAAAGACCCTCAGCACCATCAAAGGAAACTTGTTCTGGGCCTTTGCCTACAACGTTGCAGCAATTCCGCTTGCGATGGCTGGACTACTTAATCCAATGATCGCAGGAGCAGCAATGGCTTTCTCCAGTGTCTTTGTTGTGACGAATAGTTTGCGACTGCGGAGCTTCCACAAGTAGGTCAGATTGTTCCGTCAATAATTCGGCAAGGAATCAGTTCATTTTCACTGAGGTGATAACTCGAACAAACTCTGTGATACCCATCAGCGATCACCAACGGGACGTTAGTGGTGTAGTTCCCGCGCACGAGTAACACGGGAGAAAGTTTCGTGCCCTGTGCAACTTTGGTGATGTCTTTTAAGACCGCGGCGTCATTCATGGGCAACAGTTGAAGTTGCGCTGATCGCAATACGTCCTTCGCAGGGTGCATCACCAGCGGAGCCTTTTTCAATTGCTCCACGAGCTTCTTGGCTTGAGCAGCATTGGTGACCAATGAAAGGTACGACTCCGCCGCCGGGTAATCGTGGTTATCGGGTTCTTGCTGCCACAACACCAGTGGAACGGATACCAGCGGTGTGGTTGGCCCAGCTTTACTTTGACTAGCTTTCTCATTTTTGGGTGCTTTCTTAGCCATTACCCGTCCCTCTCTACCCTCGAATTGTTTGCCCACTGAGACTAGTAGTCTACGTAGGCTCATCTAAAGAGAGCGCCGCCTTAGCTCAGGGGTAGAGCAACGCACTCGTAATGCGTAGGTCCGGGGTTCAAATCCCCGAGGCGGCTCCAATGGAAATGGGCCAAGCAGCTCGGTTGTAACTTCCATTAATAATCATGCTGTCTAACATTTTCAGCCAACGTAGACTTTGATGGGCAAGATCGGCAATATCCTTAGACCGGTTTGCTCGCAGTTGGCAACATGTCAAGTTCGTGGAGGTGTACGCCCGGGCCTAAGGCCCCTGACCGCAAGGAGTGTTCATGAGCAGGTTGAGCAGTAGGGCGTTGGCCGTTATGGTCGCAGGCGCGTTCGCGGTGGCGTTGACGGTCGGTGGTGCCGGGTCCGCGGGGGCCGCGCCATCGACGGGGCAGGTCGAGTCCATGCAGGATCTCAAGAGAGGGTGGCTCACTTCGTTGACGGGATTCCGGGAGGGTTCGCCGGTCAGTTGGCAGCATCGGCTGATCGTTCGCAAGGTGAAGGGATCGGCTGCGGTTGCGTGGGAACAGTGGCGTGACTGCGCGGATCATGCGGCCAAGTGCAAGGCGAGCAAAGCGAGCGGCGATGGCTGGAGTGATCCGACGCGGGTCCTGATGGTCATGGATTCCAATGGCGTCGTGCATGGGGTTGGTGCAACCGGGACGCTCCTGCTCACTCCGGACGGGGATGGTTTGACCGCGGTGATGCTGTCGCACGGAAAGCAGGGCAGTGGGGCGGCGACATCGAATCCGACGACGTCCGCGCAGTCGCGGACCAAACCGAGCAACCCTGCCCTCCCTTCCTCAGGGGACGGGGCGTATGCCGTGGCAGGCCCCGGCTGCGTATGTCCGTCGGGTGCCCTGGGCTGCGTCTCTGACTGAAGGCCGGGAACGGCGAGATCGTTGCCGTGGGCGAGGCATACGACACGCTCGCCGCGGCGCAGGACGGGTGCGCTGCGGTGCAGCGGCCCGCTGACGGTGTGACCGTCGTCGAGGCCGACAACTGACGATCGTGGTGGTGGCTGCCGAAGCCGACTGAAAATCGGAAGGTCGACGGTTCGATCCCGTCCCTGGCCGCGACACATAAGGCGAATGCGAACGGCTCTTCCTTCGGTCAAGAACGTCTCAGAGGGTCGGGGGGTGGGCTGCTTGTCTGCCACCGCTGATGTCATTAATTTCTACATCAGTAAGTTCAGCATCGGGGTTGGGTGCTGTGTCGGATGTTTCTTCTGGGTTTTCTTCTTGCTTCATATCAACACAGTACAAGGGAATTGAGTGATTTCGAAGCGATTCCCTGTGTTCCCTAGTTTCTGGTAAGTCACTTACCTACGAAATTGGCACAAATAATGCCGTTTGGAACGATGTCACTCGAAAGTAGTCAGCCCGACCCCGCCCACACACCACCAAGGCGGGTGGGTTAGCCAACCACGCCCATTTACCTACCCTCTACGAACCATAACCCAATAAACTATCCACAACGAATCCGCTCCCACCGCCTACCGCTGCGAGTTGCTCCTCGCTGATGTCGGCTTCAGGGTCGAGTAGGGCCGGCAGCGTAATGGTGAGTTCGGCTGCATCACCTTCACGTGCAGTCACCGTGAACCACTCCGGTAAATCCAAACCCGCGGCTGCCAGTACTGCTTTCGGGTCAGCAAGGAAACGTTCCCGCGCATCCGCATCAGTCACCGCTGGGGTGAGTGCTGCTAAAAAACCTTGAGC
>CAMAVT010000046.1 GCA_945861775.1 Bifidobacterium breve | reverse complement strand
GGGGACCGTTTGGGCTGTTGGATTACTCATCGCTGCAGCAGCTCTTGTATGGCTTTTCATAGTGCTTACCGTTGTGTACATTATTCGCACGAATAGGAGGCGTCGAGCATGAATCCTTGGCAGCCGTGGACTGTCCCCAATGCGGTGAGTCTGCTTCGACTTCTTGGAATTCCGCTATTCCTCTATTTACTCCTGGCGCAGGAGAATTACTTCTGGTCGCTTGTTGTCCTGATTATCGCCGGGGCCACAGATTGGGTGGACGGCTATTTTGCCCGCAAACTCAATCAGGTCAGCCGTCTGGGCGTTCTGCTTGATCCCATGGTTGACCGCCTTTACATCGCGGCGACACTGATCGGCTTGGCCTTGGCTGATTTGATCCCATGGTGGCTCGTAGTTCTGATCGCCCTCCGAGATATTGCTCTCCTGGCGTTGATCCCCTCACTAAGAAAAATGGGTATATCTGCCTTGCCCGTCACCTATATTGGCAAGGCAGCCACATTCGCACTGCTCTGGGGGTTTCCGCTGATCCTTCTAGGTGGACTCGATTCCACCATCGCAACGGTTATGGCTGCCGCCGGATGGGCATTTGCTTTATGGGGGACTTCTCTGTACTGGTGGAGTGGCGTGAGGTATTTTGTGCAGGCCCGCACATTGTTAGAAGATTTCAATCGCAAAGGATAGGCTTTTGCTATGACTCCAGAAGAATTGTCCTACACATCAGATCACGAGTGGGTACGGCTCAATGATGCTGGCAATGCTGTTTTTGGTATCACTCACTTTGCGCAAGACGCCCTCGGGGACATCGTTTATGTTTCGTTGCCCGCCGTGGGTGAGGAACTGACAGCTGGGATTGCGTGCGGCGAAGTGGAATCCACCAAGAGTGTCAGCGACCTGTTCGCCCCCATCGACGGCACAGTTGTCGCGGTCAATCCTGAACTTGAAGCCAACCCGGAACTGATTAATTCGTCACCGTATTTCCATGGGTGGATGGTAGAAATCGAGCCAGATGTCCCTCAGCAAATTGATGAACTACTCAGTTCAGCCGATTACAACGCACTTATTGACAAGGCCTAGGAATCCTCTATGACATGTGCCGTGTGTGATCAGATCGTCGCACCCAGTGACCATTTTTGCTCCGGGTGCGGTGCCCCGGTCGAAAATGCTTTGGGGGAGTTGGGGATTGAACACACAGGCGCCATCACCTCAATAATTAATACCGGAACCGGCCCAGTAGCGGTTGGCTCAGGCGTGCACCGGGATTTACCCAGCGGAGCTGCCATGCTGGTCGTACACCGCGGACCCGGTGAGGGCACGGAATACGCCCTGTCTCCCAGCAATGAAGTGATCATCGTCGGTCGCGCTGAGGAGTGCGACGTTTTTCTCGACGATGTCACTGTCAGCCGACGCCATGCTGAGTTCCGACACGGTGCCCAAGGTTGGAGCGTCCAGGATGTAGGCAGCCTCAACGGGACCTACGTGAATCGGGTACGGGTTGAGGATCAAAATTTGCGCGGAGGAGATGAAGTTCAGATCGGCAAGTTCCGTTTCATCTTTTTGGTTGGCGTGGAAGGCTAATGACTTCGCAAGCAGAAAACACTCTGAGCATCGGTGAAGTCCTGAGCATGTTAAAGAAGGATTTCCCTGATGTCTCCATTAGCAAAATTCGGTTTCTGGAAACTGAAGGCCTCATCACTCCTTCCCGCACAGCATCGGGATATCGACGGTTTGACACCCACGATGTGAGTAGATTGCGTTCAATCTTGACGTTACAACGCGATCAGTACTTACCCCTGAAGGTGATCAAAGACCAACTCGATGAAAATCTTGAACAGGCAGGACTAGCAGTCCCTGTGTCAACAGGATTGGGTGTTCGCCCCGATGATTTTCGGCCAGGTGCCGGCAAGATTCGTCTTACCCGAATGGAGCTTGCTGAGGAGACTTCACTCTCAGAATCGCTAATTGCCGCATTAGAGAAAGACGGTCTTGTTTGGACAAATGCAACGGGTCACTACGACGAAGACGCTGTTCAAATTTGTGTGATCGCGGCCAAGCTTTCCGAATTTGGGGTGGAGGCTCGTCACCTCCGTTCATTCCGGGTTGTCGCTAATCGTGAGTCCGGGTTAGTCGAACAGATTGCTACCCCTTACTCACATCCGCGAGATCGTGATGCCAAGGCTCGGCAGCAGCAAACAGTGCGTGAATTGGCCTCGCTCTTTGTGCAATTACATGCCGCGCTTCTTAGGGCTGAGCTGATTAAGTCGGGCAGTGGCTAATTTTTTGGCAAGGGTCTAGCCTTATGTACATGATCCCTGTAATTGTCGCTGGCGTCCGGATGGAAATGCCGTCGAATACGCCCATTGTGCTTCTCAATGAAATCGAAGGAACTCGCTATCTTCCGATTTGGGTAGGTGCGGTGGAAGCCACCGCAATCGCCTACGCCCAACAGAATGTGACCCCGCCTCGTCCCATGACCCACGACCTGATCGTTGATTTAATCGACGAGTTGGGTGCCAGTCTGACCGGCGTGAGGATTACGTCCTTGACCGATGGTGTCTTCTTCGCCTTGTTAGACCTCAGGACAGCAGCCGGTGGGGTCCATGAACTCAGTGCTCGACCATCTGATGCCATCGCACTTGCATTAAGAGTCGGGGTTCCCATCACGGTTGCCCCTGAAGTCCTTGAGGTTGCAGGGGTCGAAATCCCTGAAGACACCGAAGGAGAGCCCGAGGACCAGGTGGAGGCGTTCAGGGAGTTCCTTGAGGGTGTTTCTCCGGAAGATTTCGACGCCCCTCAGTAGGTGGCTCGACTTCACGTTCAGGTTGAGACTTAGCCTGCAATGTCTGTGGCGTGTCGGATAGCATCATGTATAGGGCTTGCGTAGGTTCGAGTCCTATTCGTAGGAGGAAATTGTGACTGGCGAGACTATTGGTGCCTTTGAGAACTACCCGATTCAGCCATCTATGTTCGAAGAACTAGATGTCCCGGTCGTTCCATCAGCTTTGGGGTATCGCGGGCCAACAGCGTGTGCCGCCGCAGGAATCACCTACCGTCAACTGGATTATTGGGCTCGAACCGGTCTGGTCGTTCCCACAGTTAAAGGGGCACATGGCTCTGGCAGCCACCGCCTCTATGGTTTTCGTGACATTTTGATTCTGCGAATTGTTAAGCGTCTGATTGATACTGGGGTTTCGTTGCACAATATTCGAATTGCCGTAGAACACCTGAGTTCGCGGGACGCGAGTGTGCTCTCCAGTTTGACCATTATGAGTGACGGGGCGAGCATCTACGAGTGCAATAGTGCAGATGAAGTAGTGGACCTGGTCCGCGGTGGTCAAGGAGTATTTGGAATCGCGATCGGCAGTGTGTGGAAAGAGGTTGAGGGCAATTTAGCGTCACTTCCTGGGGAAGCCCCTGAAACGGGCGTAATCGCCATGCAGGGCCTCGACGAGCTCTCGGAGCGTCGCGCAGCGCGAGTGGCTGGCTAGTTGTAAGGTTTGGAACAGCTGCTCGATCTCTAGCGGGAGAGAGTGTGTCAACAATGTTTGTAAAAGAAGTGCCAGTGTTGCGCACCGCCGAAGGAGCAAGGCCCCACCAAACTCTCAGGCACATGAACCGCTAGAAAAAGGCTAATCTGGAAAGCGATTTTAGGATTGCACCGAAGGGGAAAGCTACCGCTTGGTAGTGAAGCTCTCAGGTAGGGGAAACCTTAGAAACAGATGGGGTACTGAAACGTATGCCCATCGACCTTGGAGAGTTCTATGAACGAAGTTCGTTTTGCCGATCGTCATATCGGACCACGTAAATCTGATGTTGAGCACATGCTTGCCGTGTTGGGATATCCGACCATTGAAGCATTCACCAAGGCCGTGGTTCCCGAAGTTATCCGGTGGAATGAGGCACTAGATCTCCCGCCTGCTCTTTCTGAAGAAGAAGTATCTGCCTTAGCGAAAGCTATCGCCGCCAAAAACAAAGTGAATACAACTGTGATCGGCATGGGTTACTACAACAATTTCACACCGGCTGTCATCAAGCGGAACATCCTAGAAAATCCAGCCTGGTATACCGCGTACACCCCGTACCAGCCCGAAATTTCTCAGGGGAGACTTGAAGCGCTTATCAATTTCCAAACAATGATCGAAGATTTGACGGGACTTCCCGTTGCGGGAGCGTCACTCCTTGATGAACCAACCGCGGTAGCAGAAGCTATGACCCTTGCATTGCGACAGGGAAAGACAAGTGCCAACGCAATTTTGGTTGATCAAGACATTCACCCGCAAACCTTGGCGGTGCTCATGACTCGAGCAAAGCCGCTCGGCGTCGATGTACAGACGTGGAATACACAAAATCCAATGCCCGAAGGCGATTTCGCCGGTGTGGTAATCAGTTACCCCGGGTCTTCCGGGACTATCAGCGATATCGGCCCATTGATTGAAGGAATTAAATCCACCGGCGCAATGGCAATCGTGACCACCGATTTGCTCGCACTAACTCTGATTGAGTCACCGGGATCATTGGGGGCAGACATAGTTGTTGGATCAGCTCAACGATTTGGTGTCCCAATGGGATTTGGGGGGCCCCACGCAGGATTTATGTCTGTCCGTTCAGGATTGGAACGAAGCCTGCCAGGTCGCTTGGTGGGTGTGAGTGTCGATGCTGGCGGCGCACCTGCATATCGCTTGGCCTTGCAGACCCGAGAGCAACACATTAGGCGCGAGAAGGCCACAAGTAATATTTGCACAGCGCAGGTTCTATTGGCGATTATTTCTGGGATGTATGCCGCCTATCACGGGCCACAGGGATTAACGCAAATTGCTAAGAGGGTCAATGGCCTCACCACAATTTTGGCAGAACATCTCACCCTGCACGGCTACCTACTCGAATCCAAGAACTTTTTTGACACGATCACGATCACATCACCGAACGCCCAACAGCAAGCCGATGACCTTGAGGCGATCGGTATCAATGTGCGTCGCACGAGTGAGTCTGCGTTAGGAATATCACTTGATGAAACTTCGACATCCATTACAATCCAAACCATTGCGCAGGTTCTGACACCTGGTAAGCCAATTTCAATGGAGATGCAGACGACACAATCAATTCCTTCATCTTCTGTTCGGACCACAAGTTTTCTTGAGCATCCGGTATTTAATACCTACCGGTCGGAAACAGCCATGTTGCGGTATCTACGAAAGTTGTCCGATAAAGACATCGCTCTTGATCGTTCAATGATTCCCCTGGGTAGTTGCACCATGAAACTGAATGCAACTGTTGAAATGGAGCCCATAACGTGGGCCGAATATGCCAACATTCATCCCTTTGCGCCAATTGATCAAGCCCGAGGCTATGTTGAGATGATTCGCGAACTCGAGACTTATCTTGTTGAAATTACCGGATACGACGCAGTATCGCTGCAACCAAATGCCGGCAGCCAAGGAGAGTTCGCTGGACTGCTTGCTATCAAGGCATATTTGGAAAGTATGGGGGAGTTCGGTAGGGATATTTGCTTGATTCCCAGCAGCGCACATGGCACAAATGCGGCGAGTGCCGTGATGGCTGGCATGCGAGTTGTTGTTATTGCATGTGATGAAATGGGGAACGTTGACATCGGTGACCTCAAGAGCAAACTAGCCACCTATGCGGGAGAAATTGCAGCCCTCATGATTACGTATCCGTCAACTCATGGTGTATTTGAAACTGCGGTCGCTGACATCTGTGAGTTGGTGCACGAGGCTGGGGGACAGGTCTACGTTGACGGAGCGAACCTCAATGCATTGGTTGGCGTAGCAAAGCCCGGGAAATTCGGTGCCGACGTGTCGCACTTGAACCTGCACAAGACGTTTTGTATCCCGCACGGCGGAGGAGGCCCTGGAGTCGGTCCGGTCGGTGTCCGAGCACACCTTGCACCCTTCCTCCCTTCTCACCCACTCCGTCCCGAGTGCGGTCCCAGCGGCATGGGTTTCCTCGATGGTGGCGTGGGGCCGGTCAGTGGAGCACCGTGGGGGAGTGCGGGGATTCTGCCGATTCCCTGGGCTTACATCAGGCTCATGGGAGCCGAAGGTCTTCTCGAGGCAACACAGGTCGCGATTTTGAGTGCGAACTACATTGCTCACCAGCTCAAGGGTCACTATCCAGTGCTCTACAGCGGTGCCAATGGTCTGGTGGCTCATGAATGCATCATCGATATTCGACCAATAACCGCGGCAACCGGAATCAGTGTTGATGACATCGCCAAGCGACTCATTGATTACGGCTTCCATGCGCCAACGATGAGTTTTCCTGTCGCAGGTACCCTCATGATCGAGCCCACCGAAAGCGAGAATCTTGCCGAATTGGATCGTTTTATCAATGCCATGATCAATATTTCTGCTGAGATCAACATGGTGGCGACAGGGGAGTGGTCGGCAGATTCAAATCCTCTCGTCAACGCCCCGCACACTGCCGCATGTCTCATTGATGGGGAGCCATTGCCTTACTCTGGAGCCATTGCGGCCTATCCCGTTCCGGGTGTAAAAGCCAACAAATATTGGCCACCGGTCCGTCGAATCGATGGAGCATTCGGAGATAGAAACCTAGTGTGCAGCTGCCCAAGTATTGAGGAGTTAAGCAGTGAAGAGTTGGTCAATTGATCTGTTGCTAAACGTGAATACAGTCCAACGACAGCACATTACGTTCAACGCAGGGATCGCACACCAACGTTAACTCCCGGCACCAGTCACTGGAACAGTTATAGAAGGTCTTAGTGAAGCCGTCGCAATGGGCGCATTCACCTATCGCCGATACGTTTTCCTCGAAATCAACTGCCATTCGGCGGTCAAATACGTAGAGGCTGCCCTCCCACAGCCCCTTGTTGCCGAAAGCTTCACCGTATTTCACTATGCCACCATCGAGTTGATAGACCTCTTCAAACCCGCGGGATTTCATCGCGCTGCTCAGGATCTCACAACGAATTCCACCCGTGCAATACGTCACAATCGGCTTGGTCTTCAAATAATCGTATTTCCCCGATTCAATCTCAGAGATGAAATCATGGGTGGTATTCGTCCCCGGGACAACTGCGCCCGTGAAACGTCCAATTCTGGACTCGAATGCATTGCGAGCGTCAAAAAATGTCACATCATCTCCACGAGTCTCCACTAATTCGTGTAGTTCCACGGGGGAGAGGTGCTTACCTCCCCCAACGATGCCGTCTACATCCACTTGTATTTCATTAGGAATCCCAAAGCCGACAACCTCGGCCCGCGCCTTGACTTTGAGGCGAGGGAAGTCATCTCGATGTCCCTCGGACCATTTATATTCAATGTCTCGAAAGGAGGGGTATTCCTTGTTTTGCTTTATATAACTCAGGAGATGCTCAATTTCGCCGCCAACAGTGCCATTGATGCCATGTTCGGAGATCAATATTCTCCCCCGAAGATGCAAACTTTCACAGAGTTTGCGTTGCCACAGGCTAATTGCTTGGGGGTCACCTAATGGGCGAAAAATGTAATACAACAAAATTTTATGCGGTTGCATGATTGCCATTCTATTAAGGATTAGGCGCCCATAAATTCTGTGAGGGCATCAACGCAAAACATATGGTCCGAGAACTGATCCAGTCCAGAGACCACCAGTACGCCAACAACCCCGGTGGTATTTCGTAAGGCGATGGCGCCACCCACTGCTGCATACATCTCTTCTGGGATTGAATGTTTTACATAAACACTATTTCCGGCTGCTTCGTGCTCTAGCCGGACTAGCATCGAGCCCTTGCCAAAAAGTTCAACGAGCCGTATTTTTCGCATCGCCCAGTGCTCATTCAACGGCGATGAACCCGGCAGTGCAGCAACGAACACGCTTTGTCCCAAGTGTCGCACCATAATCAGAATGGGAAGTTGGTTGGATCTGGCGCGTTCTAGGCAGAATTCGCCTAATGCCAGCGCAGATGACACGTTCCAGGTGTCACCAACAGCAAGCTGTTCATGCGTCTGCACCAATTCGAGCTTGTCCAACATTTGTCTCCTAGAGGAATTCGTATTGGCAGAGCAGATTGAGCCCCTATGCCCATTTGCCTGAAACACTAGCGGTGTGGCGATTCATTGCCAGCGTCAATTGGGTGATTCTGCCCCACAGATATTTGACATAATGTTCATTATCGGGCAAGTCGATCTCAATGTTGCCCTGAGCCAGCGATCCTTTTGACAAATGTCAGGCCTTCATCCGTTGATCCCCAGATGGAATCATCGACGACAGCCACAAGGTTACCGGCGTCTGCGGCGAGGGCACCCGGAGCTGCACCAAGGGATCCGCGTAGATCCCAGTTCGCACCAAGGTCTTTTGTAAAGAGTATTTGTCCTTCGGTCGAAGCGGCATAAAGTCCTTGATCTCCCCAGGCCAAAAAGGCTAGGAGCTCAGGTGTTGTCACCGGGGCGAATGTTTCTCCACCATCCTCGCTTCGAAGCGTGCCATTCTCTGAGGTTGCAAAAATCAGATCAGGATTAGCTGGGTTAATTGCGAAGTCGAATATCGAAGGCACCCCAAGGTCACTCCATGTGCCACCACCATCTGTTGATCGAAGTAGTGAACCGGAGTGCGCTGCAAGTCCGAGCACGAAGTCCCCTACCGCTTCAGCGCGATGAAAGTCGACTTCTCCCGACAACGACACGGACTGCCACGTCACGCCGCCATCAACTGATTCGATCAGCCCTAAATTAGAAGGAGCGTCCGTATCAGGCCCAGGGTGACCCGAAGCTAACCACCTGTCGAGGGATCCGGCAAGGCCCATTACATCAAAAGCCGGTTGTGAAACCAAAATAGGTTCTTGATCGACTTCCTGCTTCCAAAAACCATTATGCGTACCGAGATAGACCACATCCCCGACCAGCGACAGATTGTGTATGTGTCCCCAGTCTGGGGCTTGCACAACCCGTGATGCCGCGGCACTTGATTCTGTGCTTGATTCTGTGCTTAACTCCGTGCTTAACTCCGTGCTTGACTCCGTGCTTGACTCAGTGGAAGAGCAAGCCCCTAGCAAGGTAACTAATGCGACCAGAGCAATGGCGAACTGTGAACTGCGGTACCGAGCCGTCACACGGGTGTTGTCGTTCATCATTCAAATCCTTCAAGAACTGTTAAAGCTAACCGGCAAGTATTTTCTGCATTAATTCAATCTCGTTTTGCTGTCCTGCGATAATTGCCTCCGCAAGGGCGCGAACCTCTGGGTCGGAACCGGACGCTAGAGCATCGTTGGCCATATCAATTGCACCCTCATGGTGGGCAATCATTCCCGTCAGAAACAACTGATCAAACTCTGGGCCTTGTGCCGCTTGCAACGCTTCAAGTTCTTCGTCAGTCAACATTCCTGCCATTGTGTGTCCACCATGGCCCCCCATATTCGCACCAAATCTTTCCAAGATCGCATTCATTTGTTCGATCTCAGGTCCCTGGGCATCCATTATTTCTTGTGCGAGTGCCAATACTTCGGGGTTATCCGTGTTAGTCAACGCAAACCCAGACATCACGACTGCTTGCTCATGGTGCGGAATCATCATTTGGGCAAAAGCGATGTCAGCCATTTCCGATGACGATTGGTCTGCCATGGACGAATTCGGGGTATCACCCGAATCCCCCATGTCCATTGAATGATCGGTAGCACAACCCGTTAACAGGAGTCCGAGAACAGACATAGCGGCCAGAGTTCGAATCATAAACTTCATGATGCAATTATCCATACGTAGCCTAATGACGCAACCTGTCCCCAAAAGTGAGAAATTACTCACCGAATTAGTCAGTGTCGCTACTGGAATCCTCACGTTTCAACAGGAATGGCAAAACTATTAGTCCCAAAGGTAGATACGCGGCTATACCAGCTGAGAAAAGCGAAACAACGCCGATGATCAGAAAGTAGACGGCGTAAATCCAGCCACGCGAGATTTCCCTCCAACTCCATAATCTTGCTTGCTCGGGGTCGTATAGGTGTGTGTTACTTCGCGCACGCAGTGACATAAGTGTGATGATGAAACAGATCAGGGATAAAGATCCCCAATACAGCATTCCCGAACCATCAAGTGTCCACCCAGAGAACCACCCGCCGGTACCGTCCCAGCCCGGATCTGAATAAAGGGCACTTGTCACAGGCAGGAAGGCAATGATTGAGAGCCACGCTGTATTCAACCAAAAGATCACGCCGTCGTACCCGCGCAATTGATTCATGAATCGGTTGTGGGTAAGCCACATGATCGCGACTACGAAAAACGTGAAAAAGAAGGTAATGATTTCTCCAGCGTGATTGCCGAGGACTTCCCAAACAGTGTCCTCTCCGCGGGAAAGAGTGATGTCTGCAATGGGCAGAACCAAGACAGTCACAGCGACTGCGACCACAGCGTCTGAAAAGTTGATTAAGCGGTCAAATGCCCGACCACTTCGCAATGTTTCACCTGGCATAACCGAAGCCTATCCGTGGTCAAGCTAATATTTGTGGGTGAGCGATTCCACCCCCGACTTCGATGAACTACTCGATCCTGAGTTCCTGACCAAGGGCCCCAAAGAGGCAAGCGCCGAGGAGCGGATTGCCCGAGCATCACGAATTGCTAGGGGTAATGAGCAGCTAAAGCGCCAGGGAGAGATTTCTGATGGCGTTGGGAAGCCAAAGTATGGTCGTGTCCGTAAAAGTGCCCCATGGATCGTGATTGGCGCTGTAATCGGCGTCACAATCGTCGTTTTTGCCCTAGTCGTTCGGTAACCAGTCACAAAATCCGTTCTTCGGGGAACCATCCATGAATCTCCCCCGTCTGACCTGCACGAGCCAATATATGGGTCGGTCGGGCAGGAAAGGGGCACGTCATGATTGAAACCTCTATGCGAGGAACACGTCTTGGAGCATTGAGTTTAGAACGCGATGACTTGGTCCCACCCGCGGAAAGAGTCTCCGTTAAGTACGTTTGCCCAACCGGGCACGTATCTCATATTCCCATCTCGGTCGAGGCTGAGGAAATTCCCGTTGAATGGGACTGCCGCTGCGGCGCCGTTGCGGCCAGACCCAATTTCATTGTGGAACCCAAAGTTCTCGATCGTCCAGTCCGGACTCACTGGGATATGTTGCTTGAACGTCGAACACTCAAAGAACTCAAAGCGCTCTATGAAGAAAGAGTCGCACTATTGCACGAGGGAGCTTTTGCTCAGTCGGCGTAGCAATGAAAGTGTTCTTGTTACACAACTAGTTTGTAATTTGCGGAGGTCCTGAGGGGCCTCCGCTTTCATTCTGATCCGGATCGTCCTCCCTGATAACAACACCGCGGATCACTTCTCCGTCAACGTAGGATGCAAATTCACTACCCGTGAAACCTGCATTCCCGTAACCCGGCATGCGAACCATACGTGCTCCAATTAAGGCACTGAATGCCTTAACAATTCTGTTTCCAATGGGTGGGATCAAGAAAATAATGCCAAGGATGTCCGTGGCGAATCCGGGCAACAGGATGAGAAGACCGGACACAAACATCAAAGCAGCTGACCGAGCTACCTTTGGTTTGTCTCCATCAGGTGCTGTTGCAACGACAGCTGCTTTGGCCGCGGCATTACGCATCAAAGCAACACCAGCCGGGAAGCCCGCGATAATAAGCAGAATGGCAATCCCCCACCCAAGCAAACTTGCTACCATCCAAAACAGCAAGATTTCAACGAGTGGGTAACCAAATAACACAAGACGCGAACGTATTTTCACTAATTCACTTCACCATCTTTTGTTAACGCACTCTTGAGCATCTTGAATCGACGGTCAATCCCCCAAACCGTTACTTTCCATAAAGCCTCGGTCACTATTTTGCGACTCATCTTGCTCGTCCCAACTTCACGTTCCACGAACATGATTGGCACTTCGGTGACTATGAACCCCCGTTCCTTGGCCCGCCACGCTAGGTCGACTTGAAAGCAATACCCGGCTGAGGCAACTTCGTGAAGGTCAAGGGCACGCAGTGTGCTGGCCTTGAATGCGCGGTACCCACCAGTGGCATCGTTGATATCGATTCCGAGCATTTTCTTTGTATAGTAATTTCCACCCTTGGAAAGAATTTCACGGTTTTTGGACCAATTCTGCGTTCCGCCACCCTGAACCCAGCGGGAACCAAGGACGAGGTCCGAATACTCCAAGGCTGCGAGCAGGTCGGGTAGTTGTTCTGGCTGGTGTGAACCGTCAGCGTCCATCTCCACTAACACGTCGAAGTCCTGCTGCAAGCCCCAGGAGAACGCTGCCAAGTAGGCGGCACCTAGTCCAGCCTTGCCAACTCGATGCATTACGTGGATCCCTGCGTGTGCGGCAACCCATTGGTCGGCAACTCTGCCCGTGCCATCGGGTGAATTGTCGTCAACAATAAGGATCTCTGCCGTCGGCACACTGGCTCGGACGCGTTCCAAAATCTTGGGAAGCGCTTCCAACTCGTTATATGTAGGGATAATTACTAAAATTCGACCCAACGCGGCATCAACGGGCTTCGGGACTCCACTCACCGGCTCAGCCTAACCGGTGATCCTTCGGCGCTCACGAATTGGGATTGTGACCAGAGTACCAATTCCGAAGAGGCACGCAATTATTTCAATGTAGGGCCCGAACCGAGCAGCAATTGTGAGATTCGAGTGTGGCGAAACCTCGACAACAAATGAACCAGTTGCGCCGTCAGGCAGGGTTTGCCCGACACTGCCGTCCGGGAGGATCTCCGCACTGATCCCGGAGGTAGCTGCAACGATCACCGTACGATCGTATTCAATTGCGCGGAGCCGCTCGATGTGAAGTTGCTGCTGCGGTAGGGCTGTTCCAGAGTACGTTGCGTTATTCGTTTGAACGACAAGAATCTGTGCACCTTCATTGACAACTCGATTCACAACCGGGTCAACGGCAACCTCAAAACAAATCAGGTCGCCAAGCATGACTCCATTGACGGAGAAGATTCCCGGCTCGGTTCCATGAGCAAAATCACGCGTCACCCGGTCATAACGTGAAATGAACTGGGTTAACACGCTTCGAAAGGGAATGAACTCACCAAAAGGCACAGGTGCATTTTTTATGTAGGTCTCACCCGGTCCCGTTAAGGGATCCCACAAGATCCCCATGTTGTACACCTCGTTCTCAGGGTCCGTAGCGGAGTCGACAACGGCGCCCACCAATATTGGCGCACCAATTGCTTTTACTGCGGTCTCAATCAGTATTGCGGCATCGGGCTGGGTGAACGGATCCAGGTCTGAGGAGTTTTCGGGCCAAATAACAACCTGTGGTTGAGGCACTTCGCCACTCTTGACCTTCATGGCCAACTTGATCGTTTCGTTGACATGATTTTCAAGCACCGCTCGGCGAACATCCATGGCACCCAAACCTGTTTGCGGGGTACCACCCTGAACTACCCCGATAGCAATCGTCGGAACAGTTGCATTGATGTTTGTCATGCTACTCAGGGATATTGGAATCACGAACGACACTACAATAATCAGAGCAAGAACAAGCCTCGCGCGGATTGAAGAGATAACCACAATGCCCACAAATGCCGCAGCGATCATTACTACGATGAAACTAAGCCAAGAAATGCCTCCGAGTCTCGCCCAGAAAGCCAATGGTGAATCTGCCTGACTTAAAGCCAACCTCGACCAAGGGTAACCCCCAAATGGGAATCGCCCTCTCAAAAATTCTTCAAGAATCCAGATCGAACCAATTGCAATAATTCCCACTGGCCACGGGATTGTTCGACGAGTGATCGCTCGCGAGAGAATTGAGGTAAACGTGCCGATAAGGGCTATCCAT
>CAMAVT010000045.1 GCA_945861775.1 Bifidobacterium breve | reverse complement strand
TGGCATTGTTAAACGCGTTCATGATCACACCGGGAGCAGAAAGTTCTCCGTCGGGAAATACGTACCGATTGATAAATGACTTACGGTAATGCGTTGGCAGTTGCTCATCGGGTCTGGTGATTGTGTGGTTAAGCATGCGACCTTCAGGCTTGAGCTTGTCGTAGAGGAAACTGAAATAGGAAGGGTAGTTGTCGCGACCAATGTGTTCGGTAAGTCCAATTGAAGAAATTGCATCAAAATCGGTCTCAGTCACATCGCGATAGTCGCTGAAGCGAATCTGGGCGGAATTTTCTAAGCCAGCTTCCTTGATCGCGCGTGCCCCCCACAGCGCTTGCTGCTCGGAAAGTGTTACTCCTATTGCTGTAACCCCATAGTTTTTCACCGCGTGCAGAACCATGCCGCCCCAACCGCAGCCAACATCGAGCAGTTTCATCCCTGGCTTGAGCCCCAACTTGCGTGCGACAAGATCAAACTTCTCTTCTTGAGCAACTTCCAGGCTGGCATCAAGTGAAGGGAACACGGCACAGGTGTACGCCATGGACGGACCGAGTATCCAACGATAAAAAGTATTGGAGACGTCGTAGTGATGGTGTATTGCTTCCGCGTCACGCCGCTTTGAATGACGGCCTCCCTTGAGCGATCGTTCCAGAGCGGGTGGCTTCGGGCGCTTGAGAGCAAATGGCGCGAAATTTTTTGCAAGGGCTGCTTTGTCGCCAAGGGTTAAGTGGTTAAGTTTCATCGGGTAAAGGCGCGAAAGGGTTGTGTACGCGTCCCCGACAATGTCTAGGTAACCGTTGACGTAGGCGCGCGCAAGCCCGAGCTGGCCAGGAGATGCCGCCAGATACTCGAGTGCACGCGGGGTATTAATCTCGATGATTGCATCGTGGTCTTGTGGCCCGAAAGTGGAACCGTCATAGGCACGAAAACTCACATTGCGCTGCGTTCCCGCAACCAAACTAAATGCGTCAGCCAACTTCACAGTTCCCCCACCACCTTCTCGTAGAGTCCGAGGAAACGACCGTCGGGGTCAAATTTCCCTTTTACCTGTTCATAATCTTTGCCGCCATAAATGGACCAAAATTCACCCTCGTTGTAGAACGCGGTTGAGTATAGAGATTTTCGCCCGCCCATTTTGGTCACTTCGTGCTCAATTATCCGATTTTTTTTCCCGTCCTCGGGCTTCTCCCCGGCGGCAAGTGGCACGGTTGACCAGAAACCTACGTTTACATACAACTCTTCGGGGTCAAATTCATAGAGTGGCCAGCGGGCGACTGGGTCCCGCTGTTTGAGGGGGCAGAGCCAGATGGGTTCAATGCCAATTTCGGTGTGGAAGAAGTCAAGAAATTCGGGAAGGTGATCGACGGGGATTTCAATGTCTTGTACGACCGGTTCACGGGGTGGCTTGCCCCGGAGTGCATCAAGTTTTTCGGCGATCCGGTACTTGCGATTGATGGCTATCAGTTTCCAGTAGACGTCACTACGAAGTTTTGATTTTGGCCATAGGGCGCGCACGGTGGGAATTTGGGCGCCAAAGGCACGGGAACACCAAAACCAGTCAGTGTCCCAACGCCAGAGATAATCATTGATTGTTAGGTAATCGTCTTTGCGGGTTTGAATTGAACGGTAGTAAATCGCCATGCGAGTGTAGTCACTCGCGCTGCGTCCTGCGGGCAGTTCCCCCACCATGGTGCCGACAGTTAAATACTGTTCAGTGGGCGAAAACACGACTCCGTCAAGGAAATCAATTGGGGAGTCATTGAAAATTCGGGAAGCCACGAGAGTTTTCATTGCTGCGGTTAATTCCTCTGCGGAGTCAAAACGCAGGTGTGAAATATGAACGAATGGTTGTGTGGGCTCGAGCTCAATTTTGAGTCGAAGCGCGTAGCCGAGTGAACCATATGAATTCGGAAATGCATAAAACAGATCCCGATGTGGGTCTTGGGAATCACCGGTGACGGTCAACACTTCACCGGTCCCGGTCAAAATATCCATTTCGAGGACGGACTCGTGTGGAGTTCCACTGCGAAAACTCGCGCTCTCAATGCCTAAGCCCGTCACCGCTCCACCGAGTGTGATCGTACGAAGCTGTGGGACGCATAGTGGCATGAGGCCGTAGGGAAGGGTTGCGGCCACGAGGTCCTCGTAAGTGGTCATGCCCCCGACTTCCGCGGTCCGCGCAGCGCTATCCACGTCAAAAACCCGAGCGAATGAACTCACATCCAGCCCGGTTACCGTGCTGGATGAGCGACCGCGAAAGAGATTACTGGTCGCCTTTGCCAGGCGAATAGGTGTGTTGCTGGGCGCGTGCTCGAGCTGAGCGCGGATGGTTTTAAGCGCTCCTTCGTACCCCAAACGCCAGGATTGGCGGGAATCCGATTGATAACTCACCCAATAAATCTAGTGGATTGGGCTTGAGAGTGAGGCTGATACGGGCAATAGGGGACAATAGTCCCGTGAAGCGTAATTTTTGGATCCCACTGGTCGCCGGTGCAATTGCATTCCTTCTCACTTTGGGGATCGGTGGTGCAGTCGGGACGGACTGGTTGACCCGCAATATCGAGATGGACCAGTTAGTGAGTGCGATTGAAGCTTCCGAGGAAACCATGGGGGTAGTGCAGGACAGGGTTGCGGTGGTCTTTGAAGAATTGGATTCCGCTGACTTACAAGGTGCACCCACCGATGCCCAGACACAGGCTGCTGTTGCAGAACTCGCTGGCATAGCTGTCGACGGAGCAGATTCAATTGGTGCAGCGGGGCGGGAGATCGCAGCGGTCAATGTTTTGCCATGGCACGCTGATATCAAAGCGGCCAAAGAAGCGTATCTACTTCACAACTACGCGTGGCAGGCATATATGCAGGCCGCGATCGAAGACCCAGTCGCATTTACGGTAGACCAGCCCCTGATCAACACGAGTTTCATGGATTCAGAGCAACCACTCGAGGACGCCGTTCCAGATCCATCACTTTTTGACTTGCAGACTCGCGTTGAAAATATCTTCATTGAAGGTGCACCGCAATCAAATGGCGAAATTGTTTAGTTGCTATTCGAGTGCATCTTTTTTGGCGAGTGAACTTGGCCACCAGATTTTTTTACCGATGTCATACGCCAAGGCTGGCACCAGCGTTGTTCTGACAACGAACGCGTCAATGAGAACACCGAGTGCCACGGCAAACCCAACCTGACGCAGGGAAACCAATGGGAGCACCGCGAGCACGAGGAAAGTTGCGGCAAGCACGATTCCCGCGCTCGTGATAACTCCGCCGGTAACGGTCAGGCCTTTGAGAATCCCTTCTCGGGTTCCATGAAGAAGTGTTTCCTCTCTCACGCGGGTCATGAGGAAAATGTTGTAGTCAACTCCAAGGGCTACTAAGAATACGAAGGCAAATAATGGGAACGATGGGTCAGCACCCGGGAAGTCAAAAATGTAGTTAAACGCGAGGGCGCAAGCTCCCAGGGTTGCGAAGTAAGAGAGTAAAACTGTTCCAATCAAAATTATTGGTGCGTTAAAGGCTCGCAACAAAATGATCAGAATAATAAGAATTACGATTAGGACGGTGGGAATAATTACATTGCGGTCACGCAGATTTGCTTCGTTGATATCGAATGCGACGGCGGTCGGGCCACCAACACGAGCCTGCGCCTCGGGCATTGACGCGAAACTGGTTCGCAGATCACCAATGACCGCTTCGGCCTCGGAAGAGTCAGACGACGATTGCAAGGTCACAGACAACAACACGCGCCCGTCAACAACGGGGACTTCCCCGGTCGTGGGATTGACATAAGGAACCGCGTCGGCGACACCGGGGGTTGCTGAAATGACCGAAAGGACCTCTTCGCTACTGCCCTGATCGGCGGTAACAATTGTTTCGCTGCCCAAGCCACCGGGAAAGTGTTCGACCAAAACATCTTGCCCAATCACCGAATCAACTTCTTCACCATTTGTGAATGACTCTGATGTGGATATTCCACTGGCATTCAACATGGAACTGAATCCGGCAAAAACCAAAAGGATGAGCGCGGTTGACACCCAGGTAACACGGGGTTTGCGTCCAACGAGTCCAGAAAGTTTCGACCAAACACCGGAGAGTTTGATATCTGGCTCACCGACTTGGGGAACTTTAGGCCAAAAAGCCCAACGTCCAGCGGGAAAGCGTTCTCGGTTGAACGGACCACCGGATGAAGCAAACACTCGCATAAGGCCAAAGACAACCCACATGATCAGCGTGATGAGGGCCGCGGCTCCACCAACGATTGCAAATGGACCAAACGAGATCTCGGTAACGAGACCAAGGAGAAACCCGATAACGGCAGGAACCATGAACGCCAAGATGGGAAGGGTGAAACTGGGGAAAGTAAGGAGTGCAGGGAGGAAACTCAGCATGATTAACATCGCAACGACGATACCGATTGCGGAGACCGGACCGGTTGACTTATTTGAGTTTAATTCACTGAGCAGTAAACACATTAGACCAATTGCTGTTGTTGCAGCGGAGGCGATGATGGGCGCGCGTGTGCCCTTGATTGCTGCACCTATTGCCTCGGTGTGGACAGCGTATTTGTGTAGTTCCTCACGGTACCTGCTCACAAGCAATAGCGAGTAGTCAGTTCCTGCGCCGAACACCAACACGGTCAGAATTCCTTGGCTTTGACCGTTGAGAACGAGTACATCGTTGTCTGCCAGCACATAAACAATTCCGCTGGAAACTGCGAGGGCGAAACCAGCAGAGACCAATGGAATCAACCACAACACTGGGCTGCGATAGACAAAAACTAAAATGATTGCAACGACGATTGCGGTTGCTAGTAGCAGTGCACTGTCTATGGCGCCAAAGACTTTGATTAGATCAGCAAGGAACCCGCCCGGTCCAGTGACATTGATTTGCAAAGTGTCGTAGGTGACCGCGTAGTCGCGAATCAGGTTAGTAATCTCAATAAAGACGAACTCACCGTCTTGCGTTCTTTCACCTCCAAGGTCACCATTGACGGAGATATTTACGAGTAGGGCTATGCCATCTTCTGATGGGAGTGGGACGAGTTGTTCTGAATCAAAATAGGTACCAACCCGCGAGCCATCTGCCAAAGTTAATTCGGGAATACCGGTGAGAAACTCCGTGATTGGCCCCCGGTCGGCCTCGGTGAGTGGTGAACGATCCGGGTGAGAGATCACGGTCAGGATCGGAATGGATGGGTTGTCGATGAAAAGCGCACGTTCTTCATTGACGACCGTAGATTCAGAAGAAGCGGGAAGAAACGTGGCATTGTCATTTTCTTGAACCTCGGACAGGCTGCCAGCCAAAGGTCCTGCCCAGCTACCGATCATGAGCCAAATGACCGCCGCACCTACCGCCAACCAGAGTGCGCGCCGGCCACGCTTGGTTGATTTTTTCGATGAAGAATTCTCGTGGTTAAGTAGGGCCCCCATATGGGCAGCGTTCCGTATTTGTGTCCAACTTGCAAGCAAAGTCGGAATGTGTCCATTCCCTTTGTCTACTGGAAAGGAACTGGCTCAAGAGTAGGCTTCACATTGTGTTTGAC
This sequence comes from Bifidobacterium breve, assembly GCA_945861775.1. GTDB lineage: Bacteria > Actinomycetota > Actinomycetes > S36-B12 > S36-B12 > UBA4592. The sequence continues at coordinate 8,547 of CAMAVT010000045.1, read as the reverse complement.
TTGATTGCTGGTTTGCCGGTTCATGTACTCATCGTGCATCTAGCTGTTGTGCTTATTCCGCTCTCGGCTATCGGTGCGACTTTAATCGCAGCTCGACCAAAAGCATTACGCCTTTTTGGTGCTGCCACCGTGATTGGGGCCACGGTCGGAGTTATTGCAAGCGTGATCGCAGAAATCTCCGGCAATCAACTGGCGCAGCGCGTAGGCCGGCCTGAAGTACACGCCAATTACGGGGAAATATTTCCCTTTGCCGCAATAGGTTTCCTTGTTCTATTGGTCGTCTTTTGGCTTTTTGCCCGAGGTGTTCCCCTCAACCGGAATAGACCCTTGTGGTTAAAGGTATTCGGTGCAGTATTAATTGTGGCTGCGATCGGGATCACCTATTTCGCGATTCTCACCGGTTACTCAGGTTCAAAAGCGACTTGGTCTGATGTTGTTAATGCGGACTACTCTGTTGAGGCGTCTTCTAAGACTTCTTTGTAATACGCCTCTTCTTTCTCTTTCCCAGGGAAGAAGAGAAGGGACGCTGTCAAACCAATAAGGGTGAGGCCAAGAGCCACTGCGATGGCTGCAGATTTTCCATCGGTAAATGCCATGGCGGCGCCCTCAATAATTTCTTTCGCCACTGCACTGCTGTAACCCTGGGAAACCTCAACAGCACTTGAATAGGAAGATGTCAGTTTGTTGGTCAACTCACTGGTCACAGTTGATTGCTCACTTGCCGGCAGGGCAGAAATTTGTGTCCTGATCGATCCTGCGTAAGCGACCGCGAGTAGTGCGCCCATGAGGGCTTGGATGACTGCACCACCGAAGTCGCGAGTTAGGTCAAAAAATGCAGATCCCATGCCAGCCCTGGCAGGTGGAACCGAACTCATTAATGCGCGAGAAGCCGGAGTGGCGGCTAAACCGACACCAATTCCAACGAAAGCGTAGGCAGCGAAAATCCACAGAAGCGAAGCATCAGCAGTCCATTTAAGCAGCATGATTGTGAATGCCAATGCCACCGAACCCAGTCCCCAGGCAAATGCGAACCGGCTACCAAGTTGCACCACAAGTTTGCCCGCCAAAGTTCCAAAAATTATGGTGCAGACTGAGCTGGGAACCACAACCAGTGCTGCTTGAAGTGCTGTGTACCCCAAAACATTTTGGGTGAACTGCTGGCCAATAAACATGGCACCAATGAGTGAACCGAAAGTAATCGCGCTACATAAGAATGCAACCCAAAAAGTTCGAGCTTTCAGTAATGGCAAATACACCAAAGGACGCGGAGCCTTCGTCTGTCGCCAAAAGAATGAGGCGAGAAGGACAATAGAGCCGGCGAATAAAGCAATTAATGTCGGGTCGATTCCCTGGGCTGACAAAACGATTGCGGAAATAAGCGCGAGAACCCCCAGCATGGAAAGCACGCCACCGAGGTGATCCACAGAACCGGGCTCTTCATCGCATTTCCATGGCAGTGAGATTAGTCCCATAATTAAGGCTGCGACTACCAACGGGACTGCTATCAAAAAGACCGAACCCCACCAGAAATATTCCAGCAACCATCCACCGATAACGGGACCGATTGCTGCCACCCCGCCTCCGATACCGGACCACAATGCAATTGCAGTAACTTTCGCGTGATTGCGATACAGGCTCGAAATCAAAGAAAGTGTTGTTGGGAAAAGAAGTGCCGCTGCAAGCCCAGATGTAAAGCGACCAAGAATAAGAATTTCGACATTCGGAGCGAACGCTGACAGAAATGCTGTGGGGACGGTCAGGACAGCGCCAAGAACAAACATCAACTTGCGACCGTAGCGGTCAGCGATCGCGCCAAAATACAGAACAGTTGCTGCAAGACCTAATGCAAATGCGTTGGCAACCGCAGTCAGCTGGTCTTGGCTGGCATTGAGGTCACGCCCAATCGAAGGTAATGCGACGTTTGCCACGCTCAGCGAAATATTGGAAACAATCGCACCGGTAACCAAAGCGAGCAACACAAGTTGGGACTTCGGGGGTTTGTCCGCGAGTGTTAAAGGGTTAGACATTTTTTCAGGGTATTGCATTCGCCATGAAGTCGCTACCAGCAACGAGGATGGCGAACTCGGTAAGACTTTGGTGCGGACCTGGTTTGATTCATTGATGGCCGGGGTTGGGTCACCCGTTACGCCTCCAGTAGCCCGTATCGTCTTACAAAAGCGAGCCAAGATCCCAAGCGGAAGTACGAAATGGCGAGGCGTCGCTGATGCTTTATCTGGGCCAGAAGATTCAGCGAGGGTGGGAGTCCCTATGGTTGCGAAGCCGTTCACAAATATCGTTTTTTACTTTAATTGTTGCCGAGCAACTGAACGCTGAACCGGTTGTATCATGAGAGCATGAGTATTAAGCGAGTATTTGCCTTGGTTGCAGTTTCTTCGCTCCTGTTAACCGCCTGCGGGAGTGACACCACAAATGACGCCAGTGGCCCGGTCGCATTCGGGGATCGCAGTGCCAGCGGTGAGTCCTTGGCAAATGCCTGGTTTGAACTACTTTCACTCACTGGAAGTTCGTCAGGAACTGTTGAGGTGACCGCTGAGGATGCTGCCGCAGGAGCTGCACTAGTCAAGCCATTCTTAGACCCAGCGTTTCAATTACAGCGGGCAACCGGTCAGCGTTACACGAGCGATAATTACATCCCAAGTGATATCGACGAGTTCGAGATTTCAGATGTCTTTGTAACCGAGCCTCGAGACGACATCAAGGTCCTCCGTTATGCAATTCGGACACCGGGTGCCACCGTTCCTGATGCCAGTATGGTGATGAGTAACGATCTTGCACCGCGCCTCACTGTTGTGCGCTGGGACGAGGAAGCGGGACGATGGCTCATCGTGAGTCATGCCAACTTCAACACTCCAATCCAAGCGGTGTGTAATCAGGAGCCCATTGAGTTGGACTCTGCTGAAGTCGCTACCAGCAACGAGGATCGCGAACTTGGCGAGAAATTGGCACGGACCTGGTTTGATTTATTGATAGCCGGGGATGGGTCACCCCTTCTGCATGCAGAGGCACAGGGTCAATCTGCTGCGGGTACCGGTTACACCACATCTGCTGAGTACGTCAAGGGACAAATGAAGTCCGCCGAACTTTCAGATTTCGTAGTAACACGGGACGGGGATCTCATCATTGTGACTTTGGGAGTAGACACGGAGGGAACCGTGTTTGCCGGTTCGACTGAACTCGGTACGCAAAAAAATGCACGTCTATTGACATTCCTTCAGGATGATCAAGACGAGTGGAAGCTCATCGCCACCGCAACATTCAACCCGCCCGCGGAAGTTCCTGCCGAAGTGGAGTGCGCGGCAGCATGAGAGGAAATCTCACTGCTGCCTAGTGGCCCCGGCTTGATTCGATCCGGTGAAGTGTGGTTGAGAAAACCAAGAAGTGTTGGCAGTCAAATTTGATTCTCATGTAGGCCGATCGCGCGCATTACGAGGTCAAGTTGCCGTGAAACAAAGAACCGGTAGTTGGTGCGGGTTGCACCAACTACCGGTTTCACCTGTTCGATTAGGTCAGGTACTCCTTTATCGCCGTGGCCGGCCACCCTCATTTCTTGGCGGCCGGGGACCCTCCGGGCGGTCGGCTGCAGTGTCGGGACCTTCAGCGTTGGGAACTGCAGTGTTGGGAACTGCAGTGTTGGGAACTGCAGTGTTGGGCCCGCGATTTCCTCTACCCATATTTTGATTACGTGGAGCCTGAGTGTTCCCACATTGGATCTGCTGGGCATCGGTGGTACTTGTCGGATCCACAGTTGGGCAATTGGGATTGTTTGCCGGCCTGGTGCCGATACGGGTCTGGAGACTCGTGCCGACCCATGCTTCGAACATATCTGCGTGCAGAGTTGATGCAGCACCACTGGCGAGTGTCACTCCTGCTCCACCTGTTGCTGCGGCAGGGTACTGGGCTTGGATGGTTACCTCGGGTACTCGAACTGGGTGAGTTGAGGGACACTCCGGGCGACCGCCGTCAACTGAGGTGGATGCAACAAGGTGGGACACGTGGTCTGCACTGTCCAGACTAGTTCCATCCCAGCAGTCTCCAAATTTCACTTCTGCAACCAGACGAGCTCCGCCTTCACAGGTGGGGACTTCGGAAAGAGTTGAGCTGAATGTTGTTTGACGACCCGTGTTACAACCCCAACGTGCTGTTGAGTCGGTTCGTCCCGTGACTGCCATAAAGCCTTGAGGGAATGCGGTGACATTTCCGCCCAATCTGGAGTAGCGAGCGCGAAGAGATGTTGGATCAACAAGGGCACCATCCTGATAGAGCGCTGGGAACCAATACGCCGAGAGATCATTTTGATCGTTGCAGGTGGTTCCACCCGCAAGAAGTGATGCTCCAGTTGAGTTCTCATTTGTTGTCGTGTTTCCAAAGAACGCATGTAGGTGGCTCATCGTGGCCATACCGGGCATCACGATTGGATCAACTCGAGCTGAATGGCTGAAGTCGCATGTGACGGTGAAGCCGTTCCCAGCACCATTGCGACCTTGATTATTCTGGTTTGAAGCAGGGTTATGTGCGGCGCTTACCGTGGCCATGCCTGCTGCTAAGACTGAGAGGGTGGCACCGGTGAGTACTACCCCCCTTAATAGTTTTTTCATTTTCTCTCCTCAGATAGTTTTCCTGTGGACCGCACTATTGACTGTGAGTCTGGGAACTATCTGAGTTGATACTGTGAAAAAACTGTGGGTTTGGATTCGTGCTGGTTTTCTCCAACACTCGCAGTAGAGCAACCCTGGCCGAATCTTTACCCAAGTCTTGTTGTGAAGACAGTAAGACCCGTGTGAACCTCGAGAGTTTTACGACCCCACGCACATGGCAGCCCTGCGCTAATCACGCTGATGCGCAACACGTGGAAGCTAGAACTGCGCGGTTTTAGCTCCGCTATTAATTGGACGATGGAGCTATGCCACGTCAGAAGTATCCGCAGCAATTTCGGGAGCGGGCGCTTCGCATGGTAGACGAGTCGATGAAAAAAGTCGCGACATAGATTTAGATTTCTCTCGAAGCGATCCGCCGCGTGTTCGGGCCGATAATTTCAGTGGCCCGAGGATACGTCTCGATGCGCTTCGGTGATCCGTGGGAGTGATTCGTCAATCCCGAGTAGGTCGCGGACCTCTGCACCCAGCGTCTCGAACTGGGCTGCGGCGAATTGAGTCTTGGCCACACCATTGGGGTCGCGACGCCAGGGCAAGTCACGCACCTGCTGAGTGTGCTCGACGGGCGCGGCGTCCCGGTCGCTTCCATCCACGTGCATTTCCACGACGCCTACGGCCAGTCGCTCAGCAACAGCCTTGCCGCATTTCAGAGAGGTGTGACAACTATTGACGCGTCTGCTGGCGGCCATTGCGGCTGCCCCTGCGCGGGGTCAGCGACGAGCAACCTGGAAGACCGAAGACCTCGTGTGGATGGCTCCATGGTCTTGGCATCGAGACCGGAGCCCACTCGACGCATCTGCTTGACAATTCGCGGTGGCTCTCGCAGAGACTGGACCTACCGACTTCAGCTCGCGTCGGTCGAGTGCTTCGCGGCTGACTGCCTCCGCTCGCGTAGCGCCGATGTACAGCACTCCCATAACTCCATTGTAACGATTCTATAACAGTATCGACAACATCTGTCAACACATGCGTAGACTGAAGTTAACACTGAGTTCAGTGTGTCACTACAACCAATTCAAGGGGGAGTCATGAGGAGAACTACCGCACGCGCAACAGTTGGCTTGGCTTTAATCAGCGTTCTGGTCCTTTCAGTCGTTGGTACCGCAAACGCAGCGAACGACCTAGGCTCTGCAGGCTTCTCAGCTCCAGCTTCAAGGAATCCCGTGCCTGCTGCACGTGCGTACGCAGCGAAGTACCTTATACCGCCGAGCCGCATTTACCAGAACGTTCCGCTGAAGACTCAGGCCCCGACCGGGAAGACCTTCGTTTTCCTCAACGCCGGGACCTCGACTCACAACATCATTGCGTCGGGCATCCAAGAGGCACTGACGTCCATTGGCTGGAAGTACGAGCAGATCACGTACAGCACGGCCAACCCAGCCACACTGCAGCAGGCAATGCTCAACGCGTTGACTATGAACCCAGCTGCGGTTGGCGCCTCTGGCGTTGACCCTGCGGTCATCAGCCAGTCCGTACTCAATACGTACGGCGACGCTGGAGTCCCCTTCGTCCTGAGCAACTGCCCGCTGACTCCGAAAAACCCCATCTTCGCAGGACCTCAATTGTGTGCCGGTGAGCAGATCGCAGGACGTGCACTGGCGAATTGGTTCATTGCAGACTCGCTCGGAACGGGCAAGGCGCTTCTTTCGAACATGCCCGCCTATGGTGTGCTGGTTGAGTTCGCGAGCGCATTCCAAACAGAGGTGGCGGCAAAGTGTCCGGCGTGCTCCGTCGAGAAGATCGAGTTCTCACTTCAGCAGTTCTCGGGGCAGCAGGTTGTCCCGGGCCTGGTGAACAAGATCCGCTCAGGCTCGTACGGATATCTCGTTATCGACAACCCGATCTTCTCCACGGGCATCGAGAACGCCCTCAAGGCGGCGGGAGTTGGTAGCGTGAAGGTTATTGGCCGCGCGGCGAACGATGCAACGATAGCGAACCTCAAGAGCGGATCTGCCACGGCATTCACGGCGCAGTCGTACTTCCAGGTTGGCTACGGCTTCGTAGACTCGGCACTTCGCGTCATCACGAAGTCGAGCGGCATCACGAAGAACGCGGCTCTACCGATCATGATTCTGACGCAGAAGAATGTCGGGCTGGTCAACACGCCGTACAACCTCCCGGCGGACGCGCTCTACCAGTACAAGCGGCTCTGGAAGCGCTAAGCACCACCTGTACGGAATCAGATAAGTCATGAAGTCAGATACGTGGAAGGGGGCACACGCTATTGAACGGCACTAGCGATTCAGTGTCCCAACAAGCCGATCCTCAGGGTGGCGGCGCCACAGGTGCCGCCACCCTGACCTTGCCCGCTCTGCACGCTGCAGGCATGAGCAAGACGTTCGGAGTTCGAACCGTTCTCTTCCCGTTTGATCTGAAGATCGCTCCCGGTGAGATTCATGCACTGTTGGGCCAGAACGGGTCGGGGAAGTCGACGTTGATTAAGATCCTCGCCGGCTATCATGAGCCTGACGATGGTGGCACCTGCGAGGTACAGGGCGGGCAGCTCGAATTCGGCAGCCCGAAGGCCTCTCACCGCCGGGGACTTCGATTCGTTCATCAGGATCTCGGGCTCATCGCATCTTCTTCGATTCTCGACAACCTGGCCTTCACGCGCGGCTACGAGTCTCGTTTCGGGACGATCCGCGCCAGGGCCGAATACGATCGCGCTCGCGCGGCCCTTGCTGTAGTCGAGATGGATGTAGACCCGAAGACGCTTGTGGTGGCGCTCACTCCAGCGCAGCGAACTGGGGTTGCTGTCGCGCGAGCGGTCGAGTTCGGCGGCGCGTCCGCTGCAGTTCTCGTGCTCGACGAGCCAACCGCCACACTCCCTACCGAAGATGTAGAGCATCTGCACGGAATGCTGCGTGCTGCCACTGCAAACGGTGTCGCCATCCTGTATGTCACGCACCATCTGAATGAGGTGTTCCGGCTGGCTCACCGAGTGAGTGTTCTGCGGGACGGGCATCTGGTCGAGTCATGTGCAGTAGCCGACATCGATCGCGCGACCATCGTCCATCGCCTCGTTGGCAGCCAACTCGAAGAGGTTCAGCGTTCAACCCGCGGTTCGAACATCACCGATTCCCCCAGTTCAGTGTTTACGGTCGAGGACTTACGCACGGAGTACATACACGGGGTCTCGCTCGAAGCGCGCGCAGGAAAGATTGTCGGCGTGTACGGTCTGACCGGCTCGGGGCGTGAGTCGCTGCTTGGCTCGCTATTTGGTGCACTCCCGCGAGAGTCAGGTACCGTCAAGGTCGGGGATCGGTCTGTTCCGCCATTCCAGCCGAAGCGCTCGATGGAAGCGGGCATAGGCTATCTCCCACCCGATCGGAAGACCACCGGCGGCTTCATGCATCTCGACGCGACGGAGAATCTCACTCTTGCGGGTCTGCGACCGTTCTGGAAGATGGGATTTCTTCGCAGCAAGGCTGAGCTTGCTGAGACGAAGTCGTGGTTCGCGCGCCTGCAGGTTCGACCCGCAGACGGGTACCGATCCGCTCTCGCAATCTTTAGCGGAGGCAATCAGCAGAAGATCGTCCTCGGTAAGTGGCTGAGGATCGCGCCCCGAGTACTTCTCCTCGACGAGCCCACCCAAGGCGTCGACGTGGGAGCGAAGGCAGAGTTGCACAGGCAGATCATGCAGGCAAGCGATGACGGCGCCGCTGTCATCGTGAGTTCCACGGACGTCGAGGAGATCGCAAGCCTGTGCGATCGAGTCCTCATCATGCGTGAGGGACGCTTCTCGGATGAGTTGACTGGCGACAATGTCAACGAGGGTGAAATCAACCGCCGCTTCCACGGCGCTTAGTAAATCAACTAAGGGAGGCTGAGCAGCGATGGAATTTAGTTTGGGCTTGGATCGATTCAGCGGCCT
>CAMAVT010000044.1 GCA_945861775.1 Bifidobacterium breve | reverse complement strand
GCCCGCTGGGAAGTGAGATGTCTTTGACGCTGCTGACAATGGCGAGGGCTGTCGCAAGATCAGTTGCAGGCTCTAATAGTCGCATGCCACCGACGGTAGCGACGAAACAATCGGCCGTCGAAAGTTTGAGCCCAGCTCGGCGTTCCAAGATCCCGAGCATCATGGCGGTGCGAGAGGAGTCCAGCCCGCTGGTGACGCGGCGTGGTTGCGGAGAACTTGATGGGGCGATAAGTGCTTGGACTTCAGCGACCAGCGGTCGTTTCCCCTCTACCGTGATGGTGACGCAGGTTCCTGGTACCGGATGGGTGCGATCGCCGAGAAATAGACCACTCGGGTCGGGAAGTCCGTGGATTCCATCCTCGGTTAACTCAAAGCAGCCAATTTCATCGGCTGGACCGTAGCGATTTTTTACCGCGCGCACCAATCGAAGTGGTCCATGGCGATCCCCTTCAAACTGGAGCACCACGTCAACGAGGTGTTCAAGTGCGCGCGGACCGGCAACGCTTCCATCTTTTGTTACGTGGCCAACCAGCACCGTTGTCATATTCCTTGATTTAGCAGCCCTGATAAGTGATGCCGCAACTTCTTTGACCTGGGTGACCCCGCCACCGACACCGTCAATATCGGCACTTGAGATTGTCTGGACGGAGTCAACGATCAGAAGGGAAGGGTTTGTCTCTTCTATATGGCCGAGAGCAACTCCAAGATCAGTTTCAGCGGCCAAAAAAAGTGAGTCACTCAGGGCATCAATCCGCTCCGCGCGTAAACGAACCTGAGCGGCCGACTCTTCACCCGTTATGTAGAGGACCTTGTGTCCCAGCCGCGCCCACTGGGCAGCAACGGCTAGTAGCAGTGTTGATTTTCCGACCCCGGGCTCACCAGCGAGAAGCAGTACGGCGCCGGGAACAAATCCACCACCCAGCGCTCGATCGAATTCGCTGATCCCGGTACTTTGAGATTGGGCAGAACTAATGTCAATTGCACTGATTGCAAGAGCAGGCGATGTAGTTGCCCTTGCTTTTGTGGTTGCGGTGACAACACCCACTTCTTCGACAGTGCCCCAGGATTGGCATTCACCACACCGACCAGCCCATTTTCCGGTGGCCCAGCCGCACTCGTTGCACCGGAACTGGGGAGTTTTTGTGGTGCTTTTTGCCATGTTGATTCCTGAGCGTTAGTCCCGCGGGTCAGCGGGATGAATGGAAAGCCCAATTCTGGCAGTTGCGTCTGACTTTTTACCACGCTGATTGAAAGCTGTGAGGACTTCATCACGGTCACGGCACAATTGGGCCAGTTCCTCATACGCCGGCGCACCGATCAGGGCCACGATTTCGTCCTTCGAGTTGATATAAACCGGTTCACTGGCCGTGTGCGCTTCTGTATTGCCCGTGCAGTACCACTCAAAATCTGCGCCTCCGGCTCCCCACCCTCTACGGTCATATTCACCTAATACAACAACCGTGCGCTCACGGCCATCTTCGTAGGTCACATTGTCAAAGGAGCGACGTAGTGGGAGTTGCCAGCACACATCGGGCTTAGTTTCAATGAAGGAAACGCCCGCTTGCTCGGCTAGGTGGTGGAGTGCACAACCGTACCCACCGGCAAAATCCTCGGAATTGTGAAAAATGCAGGCGCCATTGACCACCCGAGTTTTGTCGGCTCCGTCTTCCTTTTCGGTCCAACCTTTTTTGCCATGGCCCGTCTCGAAATTCTCCCACTGTTCGGGAGTGAGTTTCTTAACCCATTTGGCCACTCGTTTCTCATCTTTCTTTTCGGAAAAATGGGCTCCGTGGGCGCAACAGCCGGCGTCAGGGCGCTCCGTGTCGATTCCTTTGCAGCCTCTCCCGAATATGCAGTTGTACTTTGACATCAGCCAAGTGAGATCGCATCTGATCAATTGGTCATCGTCGGCTGGGTCAACAAACTCAACCCATGCTCGCGGGAAATCAAGGGGTACTTCAGGCACGTTCGAAGCCTAGGTCAACAAGACATCCCTTTAGGCACTGGCACCTTCAAGTAGGTGCAGGATGGTAAGGGCCGGATCGAGCGTTTGGGGTAACGTTGTGACATGAGCCTCTGGCACCCAGACAGTGCCGCCGATGCAAACTCAGGCGAATTAATTGGACTGACCCAAAGTGAAGTTGATCAGCGCATTGCCGCCGGTGAGATAAATGATGCACCGGATGCAAACTCCCGGAGCCTCGCCAGCATTATCAAAGAAAATACGCTGACTTGGTTCAACTTCCTTATTGGGTCGATGTGGATCGTAATGCTCATTGTGGCGCCTTGGCAGGATTCCCTTTTTGGTTTTGTCATTGTGGCTAACACCTTGATTGGCACAATTCAGGAATATCGAGCTGCGCGTACACTTCAAAAACTTGCGGTCATCGGCGAGGCCAAACCAATTGTGCGTCGTGACGGTACCGACCAAGAAATTAGCGCAACGCAAATAGTTCTTGGAGATCTCATCCTGTTGCGAACCGGTGATCAAATAGTTGTCGACGGTGAAATAGAACTATCCCAAGGCTTAGAAATTGATGAGAGCCTACTTACCGGTGAAGCCGATCCGGTTGACAAACAAATCGGGGACTCCGCCATGAGCGGTTCATTTGTGGTCGCTGGTAGTGGTTATATGCGGGCGACAAAAGTGGGTCGCGACTCGTTTGCGGCTGGACTTACTGAAGCAGCGAAGCAGTTTCACGTCACGAACTCTGAACTCCGTGACGCGCTCAACAAGTTTATTAAATACGTTTCTTATTTCTTGATTCCCGTGGGTGTTGCCCTTCTCTTGTCTCAATTATTTCGTGCGAAATTGCCACTTGATGAAGCCATCAGAGGAACTATCATCGGAGTTGTCACCATGGTGCCCGAGGGTTTGGTCCTTTTGACTTCTATCGCGATGGCTGTCGCTGTGATTAATTTGGGCCGAAAGCGAGTATTGGTACAAGACATGCCTGCTGTTGAAGTTTTGGCACGCGTTGACACGGTATGTGCGGACAAGACCGGAACCCTCACAGAGCCGGGCATGCAGGTGCAGAAAACCATCCCACTCGGTGATGTCAGTTTGGTCGACATTGAAGCCGCTCTCGGGGCAATTGCCGCCTCCCAGCCAAATGCCAATCCAACACTGAGCGCGATTGAGTCCAAATACGCACCACCCAACTGGCAGATCACCGAATCTGTACCGTTTTCCAGCGCGCGCAAATGGTCCAGTGCGGCTTTCGTCGATCGGGGCACGTGGGTGGTTGGCGCTCCCGAAATGGTTGACCCAAATAATGCCGAAATGCTGGCTAAGGCCAATGAAAATGCTGCATCTGGCGCTCGAGTGCTGGTGCTGGCGAAAAGTGCTGTGGGTGTTTCGGCTGATAAACCCCTTGGTGCGGTTGACTGCGTCGCCCTTGTCGTGATTAGCCAGACGCTTCGAAGTGATGCTGCTGAAACGGTCGCCTATTTCCTTGGCCAAGGGGTCAATGTGAAAGTCATTTCAGGTGACAATGCTGAAACGGTCGGTGCGATAGCGCGCCAGGCGGGTGTTCCTGGAGCAGACCACCCCTATGACGCGCGCAATCTCCCGGACAATACTGATGAAATCGCTGGAGTACTAGCGACCACAAATGTCTTTGGTCGCGTAACTCCAGCGCAAAAGCAAGCCATGGTCGACGCATTGCATCTACAGGGAAAAACTGTTGCCATGACGGGAGATGGCGTCAATGACGTATTGGCGCTCAAAAGTGCTGATCTTGGAATTGCTATGGGATCTGGATCGGGGGCAACGCGAGCCGTTGCGCAGTTGGTTTTGCTCGATGATCAGTGGTCGGTAATGCCCAGTGTGGTGGCTCAGGGGCGTAAAGTTTTGGGAAATATTGAACGTGTCTCAGACGTCTTCCTTACTAAAAGTTTTTACGCAATGATCGTGAGCAGCGCAACCGTTATCTTCGCTGTGGCGTTCCCATTTCTGCCGCGGCACTTAACTTTGGTAAGCGCGTTGACCATCGGGATTCCCGGCTTCTTCCTCGCATTAATGCCAAATACGGAGAGATTTCGACCAGGTTTCTTCCGACGGGTGTTACTTTTCGCTGTCCCCGCCGGTGTGATCGCTGCACTTGCCTCGTTTATCAGCTATGGAATCGCACTTTATTTCAAGGAGCCGATATTCAATGCCCAGTCAGCGGCGACCATCACTCTTTTCATTGTGACTATTGCCGTACTGGCTCAATCGGCGAGACCATTAAATGCAATCAGGGTGCTGCTGGTAGCCCTGATGATCGCAGCTTTTATTGCGGTCCTTTTCATTCCATTTCTATCAAACTTCTTTTTGTTGTCATTAGCTCCGGAGCGCTACAGCGTTATTTCGATAGTTGTAGGCCTGGTAGGTGCGGTAGCAGTGGGAATCGCTACAAAGATCACTGACCGGTGGAGGCGTGCACCATGAAAATTGGACTGTCCACGTCTTCGGTATACCCCGAGTCAACCGCAGCCGCATTCGAACTCGCGGCCCTGACCGGCTACCACGGGGTTGAGATTATGGTTGGAGTGGATTCCATGAGCCAAGACTCAACCGCGTTACGGAACCTTGTGCAGCACTATCAACTTCCGATTATCTCCTTGCATGCCCCGTGCCTGTTGATCACTCAGCGGGTCTGGGGTACCAACCCTTGGGGCAAGCTCGATAAAGCTCGAGAGGTTGCAGAACTTGTTGGCGCAGAAAGCGTTGTAGTTCATCCACCATTTCGCTGGCAGCGAGAGTATGCGAAGAATTTTGAAGATGGAATTGCGGAACTTAACCTGAATTCCCCGATCGGTTTCACGGTTGAAAACATGTATCCGTGGCGGGCAGGCCCCGGATCATTTCCGGCTTATGCCCCGGATTGGGATATCAGGAAACAGGATTACGGAAATGTAACCTTGGATTTTTCGCATTCAGCAGTTTCACGAACTGATCCCATCGAGATGATTCAGGAATTTGGAGATCGACTACGGCACATTCACTTGGCGGACGGCACGGATTCGCCCGCCGACGAGCATCTAGTGCCCGGTCGCGGCACCCAGCCTGTTCGCGAGGCATTGGAATTACTAAAACGAAATGGTTTCAGCGGAAATATCATTGCTGAGATTTCGACGCGTTCGGCGATTGATCGCGACGAGCGGATCGCTGATTTAAAGGCCAGTATTGATTTCGTGCGTGAGGTATTCCCAAGCAGCGAGGAGTAAATATGGCCCAAGAACCAGAAGATGAAGCTGGCGGAATAGTTGGGGTTGCGCGCTCCATGTTCCTTAATTCCGGTTACGCCCGAACTACCATCAAGTCAATCGCAGCCGCAGCCGGAGTCGCACCAACCGTTATTTCAAACCTCTATTCGAACAAAGAGGCGCTGTTTGCCGCTGCGATGTCTTTTCCCAGTGACCCTCAAAAGGCGATCCCGGCACTGGTCGCGCCCGGAATTCAAGGGATGGGCGAGCGGCTCGTGCGGGCGACATTGCAACTTGTCGCAGATCAGCAGGTCCGCGAGGATCTTGTCAAAGCAGCAAATGCTGGTCGATCATTGAACTCGGGCATTGACATGTTCGCCGTCATAAAGCCGCTATCAGATTATTTCCAAAGTGCTGTAGTGGATCGCGCATTGGTTTTGATGGGCATCCCTGATGCACGGATTAGAGGCGCACTCATCAGTTCATATTTAACAGGTGTCATTTCCTACCGATATTTCTTAAAGATCGAGCCGCTGTCAAGTTTGTCTCAAGAGCAGGTGGTCGCGCTAGTGTCTCCGGTAGTCCAGGACCTTCTTGATCCAACAAAACCATTACCAGGTGGAGCAAAATGAGAAAAATAGGTGTGATCGGATCCGGTTCAATGGGCCAGGCGTTGATTTCTGGCTGGACAGAGCCAGGGTCAAGCGTGGTTGCAGTGGTACGTGATGTTGGGAAATACCAGCATCTTGAAAAATCACTCGACATTGAGGTAACCGAAGACCGAAATGCACTTGTCGACTGCGATGTTGTAGTGATTGCAATTAAGCCTCAAGTAATCAAGGAGATTCTTCACGAGTTCCAGCCTTTCATTGCGGACAATGCAATTGTGATTTCTGTGGCCGTCGGAATCACCACGGAGTTCATCGGAAAGTGTTTCCCCCAAACCGTTGAAATTGTGAAAGCAATGCCCAACACGCCTTCACAAATTCACATGGGTGTGACCTGTGTGAGTGGTGGTGAGAAGTGCTCAGAAAGTTCCGTTGCGGTGGCGCTTGAGCTATTGAGTGCGGTCGGCGAGGTTTTTGTTGTTCCCGAATCCCAGCAAGCCGCCGTTGGTGCAGTCTCGGGAAGCGGACCGGCTTACCTGTTTTTCCTCGCTGAATATTTACAGCAGGGTGCAGAGCAACTGGGATTAGGCGCGGATCTCGCTGATCAATTAATTCGAGCCACCTTACGAGGATCCGCGGAGCTTCTCGCTCAATCCGAGTTAACGGCCGCAGATCTGCGTAGGCAGGTGACATCACCGGGTGGAACCACTCAAGCTGCAATGGAGGTACTTGATTCGCAGGGAGTGGATCAGGCCATCAGTGCGGCGTTAGCGGCCGGTGTCACCCGTTCAGGTGAACTTGGCAAAAGCTGATCTCGGCAAGAGCTGAACACGATTTTCGTGAAGGTGCCCATTTATTTCCCATGGGATAAACAACTTGCGCACTGCTACTTTGGTCCGGATCAATGACCGGGGTCCGGCCGACGTTGGGCTGGACCCGAAGTAAATTCTTGGTTTTAGCGTGTCCATCCAACTAATTTGAACTTTTTAGGGTATCCGGTCACGCCACGCCGGAGGGATCTACTATTGTTCGGTAGTCCTGAACTGGGAAGCCTTTCTTAAACGACTATCGAAAAATGGAGCACCGTATGTCAACAGCAGCTTTTGGTGATGTTCGTTTTCTCACCGTGGCCGAGGTAGCCGGAGTAATGCGTGTCTCCAAGATGACGGTTTATCGTCTCGTTCACAATGGAGAGTTAACAGCCGTCCGGGTTGGTCGCTCATTCCGAGTCCCCGAGCAGGCTGTCCAGGATTACCTCCGCGATTCATACATTGAAACCGCGTAATCAACTTCAAGTAGCCTCGCAACATAGGCAGTGAACGGTCACAGATAGACTGCACTTCGCTTTAAATGACATCAACTTCAGGTACTTCAATTAAGGAAATTATTAATGGGCTCAGTAATCAAGAAGCGTCGCAAGCGGATGGCCAAGAAGAAGCACCGCAAATTGCTGCGTCGCACGCGAGTCCAGCGCAGAAACAAGAAGAAGTAGCCGTAAGGGCCTTCGACCTCACGTACGACATGGAGAACCTCCCGGACCACGTAGTTTCCGGGATGTCACCTGTTTACCAGAGAATCCTTGATGGGATTCTTGACCCCATTTACCGAGAGTGGTTTCGAACCCGAGTAATCGGTTCGGAGAATATTCCGGCGGAAGGGGCGGCCCTTATTGTTGGTAATCACGCGGGGGCATTTGCCATTGACGCGTTAATGGTGGTTCACGCCCTTGAAAAGAACTCAACGAGGTCATTGCACCTTCTAGGGGCGAACTTTCTATTCCAAGACCCTTTACGCGAGTTCATGGCACAGCTGAATGTGCATCCAGCGACTTTTGACAGTGCTAACGAACTATTACAAGCTGGCCATCTGGTCGGTGTTTGGCCCGAAGGGGTGAACGGGGTCGGAAAAACGATTGAGCATCGATATCAATTGCAGGGGTTTGGTAGAGCGGGATTTGCCAGGCTGGCTGCGCTCAACCATGTCCCGATAATTCCAACGGTGGTAATCGGATCCGAAGAGGCGTATCCCCTCATGGCTCGAGTTGAAGGACTTCTTGACTGGGCTGGATTTCCCTATTTGCCGGTGACGCCAACATTTCCAGCTCTAGGGCCCTTGGGACTCATCCCGTTCCCGAGTAAGTGGACTATTTCATTTGGAGCTCCCATTGCGCCACCAAAATCAGATAGTCCAATCGATGCGTTTGAGTGTTCAGATCATGTTCGTAGTGAGCTCACCCAAACGATTCGTGAATTACTTTCACAACGTTCAAGTATTTTTTGAACCTCGAGCGACGCGGCCTAGCGCGTAACCTGCGGTAAGTCCTGCTGCAATCCCTGCGGCGGTAACGGCAGCTGGAACGGCATTGGCGCGCAGTTGTGCTCGCCTTCTAAAGTCGCTGACTTCCCAGTTCATCTTCTTGGCGTATGCGCGCAGTTCCGGATCAGGGTTTACCGCAGTAGGAATACCAACAGTTGACAGCATCGGGATGTCATTTACCGAATCCGAATAGGCGTAGCAGGTTGCGAGGTCGTAATGCTCGCTGACGGCAAGTGCTCGCACTGCCTCAGCTTTGGCAATCCCGTGAAGTGGGTAACCAACTAATTGGCCCGTATAGATTCCATTCTCTGTTTGCGAAACGGTGCCCAGTGCCCCCGTTAGCCCCAGGCGTCTGGCGATCAAGTTTGCAAGTTCAACCGGGGTTGCGGTGACCAACCAAACATCAACTCCGGCATCAAGGTGCGACTGCGCCAAGGCCAAAGTTCCGGGAATCAGTTTGTCCACCATCCGGTCGTCAAAAACTGTTTCACTGAGTCGGGTGAGTTCTTCGACGCTGCGGCCCTGAACAAATGACAGAGCGGCTGCTGTCGCCGAGGCGACATCTTCTAAGTCCTCAGATCCTGAAAGTACGAATTTCATTTGCTTGATTCCGAAACCGAAGAGTTCCCGACCGGAGAAGTATTTTAGTTTGGCCAGACCCGCAGCAAAGTGGAAAAGGGATGCTCCGCGCATAATCGTGTTGTCCACATCAAAGAAAGCGGCTGAAGATCCGCTAGGACGTTCATTGCTTCGCGAGTCATGGGCCGCGGCCGCTGAGGCGACACCAGATTCGCGATATGTGCCCAGGACATTATTAATCCCAGGGGCTTTATCCAGCGACACACGACCAGAATACTCACCCTGTGTCACCGGATCAGGATATGTGTCAAACTGCGTCCGTGAACTCAGTTAATTCGCCAGCTCGAACAGGTACCTTCAATGACGTTGTGACCGTTTCAGACTTTTTAACAAATTCGGCCCTTCGTAACCCTGATCGGGTCGCATTAATTGAAGCGCAAACTGGGGAACGCATTTCTTATTCTGCTTTGGATTCGAAGGCCAGCGCCACAGCGGCAGCGTTACTGGAAAGTGGCTTGACCCCTTCTCGCACGGGGGATCGGGTAGCAATGCTGATGGGCAACTCAATCGAGTTCGTGATCTCCTATTTTGGAATTGTCCGTGCTGGACTTGTTCCGCTTCCGTTGAACCCCGGCTACACCTCACGTGAAATCACTGAAATCCTGGAGATTTCCCAAGCCAAGGTTCTTTTGGTCTCAGCGGAGTTCGCGGAGTTGGGGGCAGACTCGGTTCCGGATTCCTGTCCAGCAATGTTGTGCGAGGAAATCACGTCCACGCGCGATTCGATTCGGATATTTTTGAAGAAGTCGATAAAGAGTCTCATCAGAAAGCCTGATAGCAAAGTGGAATTCCCCAAAATTGCAGTTGACAACCTTGGGATACTTTTGTTTACTTCAGGCTCCGATGGAATTGCTAAAGGCGTGATGCTGACACATGAAAATTTGGTAAGTAATGTCTCTGCTTTACTGGAGTTACGCAATCCTCCCATTGTCAGTGCGGAAGATACAGTCCTAGCTGTCTTGCCACTATTTCATATTTATGGCTTAAACACAGTTTTGACCATGTCACTTGCGGCGGGCGCATCGGTTGTAATCCTTGACCGCTTTGATGCATCCGAATCTTTAGAAGTAATTGCGCGGGAGCACGTGACAACAGTTGCGGGCGCACCCGCGATGTACTTGCTGTGGTCACGGATTCCCGGCATGACTGATGCAATGCGACCCGTCAGGCTGCTGTCAAGTGGTGGAGCCCCGCTACCTGTTGAGGTTTTTAATAGATTTGAAGAACTCACGGGCATGCGCATTTTTGAGGGCTACGGCATGACTGAATCCTCGCCCGTAATCACTTCGACGGTGGTGAATTCACGGGCTCGTGCAGGTTGTGTCGGTCTTCCCATTGCGGGAACAAGTATTCGAATCATGGCTGACTCCGGCGACGAAGTTGAATTTGGCGACCCCGGTGAAATTTGGGTAAAGGGTCCAGGAGTTTTCCTCGGCTATTGGCCGGATCGTAATGGCGGTCCCGACTCCGATGGGTGGTTTGGCACCGGTGACATCGGCTACCAAGATCAAGATGGTGCATTGCACTTGGTTGACCGCCGTCGCGAACTAATCATTGTTAATGGTTTTAATGTTTTCCCACGTGAGGTCGAAGCGGCACTGGAAGCACTCACAGATGTTGCCGAGGCGGCAGTTCTTGGTCGACCTGATTCCGAAACGGGTGAAGCAGTGGGCGCTTTGATTGTTTTAGTACCCGGTTCGTCTGCGACACCCGAGTCGATTGGGGCGAGCGTTGCCGAAACCCTTGCGCGATTTAAATGCCCTACGCAGATTCGGATCGTGGAGAGTTTGCCGAGGTCTGCAACCGGCAAGATTGCAAAAGGTCGACTTCGTGAGGTTTATGGGGTTGACGTTTCCGGTGAGACGATTGTGCAAGATTGAGCGATTTACCGCGTGTAACCGTCATCGGAAAGCCGGATTGTCACCTATGTGAGCAAGCCGTTGAAGTCGTTGCCCAGGTGTGTGAAGAGTTGGGGCAGGAGTTTCGCGTGCTTTCGATTACCGAGGACCCAGAATTGGCAGATGAGTATTGGGAAAAGATTCCTGTGATTTTGGTTGACGGCCAACCATTTGATTTTTGGCGGGTCAATCGAGATCGTTTGATGACTAAACTGAGCACATAGTTCGATTATCGGACGTTAGTGTCCTGTTATATTTGGTATCTATTCATCTAAGTGAATAGAGTTCTGCTTCTTCACAAGGCCGCAATCTCCCGTGAATGTGCTAGCCGCATGTTCTTTGAACCGAGGTAAAAATAGTGACCCTTCCCAACCGCAAACCCGGCGCGATTCCCGCCGCAACCATTGCCCGACTGCCGATTTACCACCGGGTCTTGGCAAGTTTCGGGGTAAGTGGCGTTACCACCATTGCCAGTGAAGAACTCGCGGCGGCATGTGGAGTAAGTCCGGCCAAATTACGCAAAGACCTCTCCCACCTTGGTTCCTTTGGAACTCGAGGTGTGGGCTACAACGTTTCTTATCTCACCTTTCAAATCGCCCGCGAGCTCGGTGTGACTAAATCCCGTGGCATTGTCATAGTGGGCATGGGGAATTTAGGCCGGGCCCTTGCTTCATACCGTGCATTTGGCGGCCGCGGATTTCACATTGTCGGGATCTTCGATCGAGATCACGAATTGGTTGGCAACACCATTGTGTGTGGACAAGAATCCTTTACGGTAAAGCCGGTAGGAGAATTACCAGCAGTGGTTTCCCAAAGTGACGTCAACATTGGAGTAATCACAACCCCCGCTGAATCGGCCCAAGAGATCGCAGATCTCATGATTCAAGCGGGATTGGTGAGCATCTTGAATTTTGCACCTGTCGTACTCAATGTCCCCGAACAGGTCGAGGTGCGAAAAGTCGATTTGGCCGTTGAACTTCAAATACTGGCATTCCACGATCAAAGGTCTGATTCAGACGAGAATTTGCAAGAACAACTTGTCCGTGCGGAGATCGCATGAGTTCAACTCTGAAAACAACAAAACCAAAGTCCAACGCAACATCAACAAAAAAGGCAATCGAAGTGATAGCAGAAAAAAAGTCAGTTGTTAAGAGTGCAGCTAAGCCTGCGATGATCGAAGGAGTCGAGGTCGCACCTACACCTCCCCGTAAAAAGGCTCCACTTGGATCCATTGTTTTCATTGCTGCCGGTCCAGGTGATCCTGAACTGTTGACAGTCCGCGCTCTTCGATTACTGAAATCTGCCGACAAAATAGTTGCGGATTCGCAGGCCATGCATATTGCTTTGGCCTACGTAGACGAGGACAAGGTCGTGAGCACTGTTGGAGAAGATGAAATCGAATTGGAACCAGCCGACGCGGCAAAGTTAGTGCTTGAATACGCACGCGAAGCGCAGCTGGTGGTGCGTCTGGTAATCGGGGATCCGATCATCTCGGGCCGCTTGATACCTGAGATTTCAGTTCTTCGCCGGTCACATGCCAATTTTGAAATCGTGCCCGGAGTCAGTGAAGTCACTGGGATACCAGCCTTCGCGGGATTCAACCTCACGGGAGGAAAGTCCCATGAAGTCCGAATTCTTAACGGAGCGGATTCGGGAATTGAGTGGGAAAGTCTAGTCAACCCGCGAGAGACCTTGGTGTTCCTCGAAAGTGGGGATTTGGCTGCAGCAATCGCTGACAAGCTTCTCCGGGCTGGACGCGACCCGTTAACCCCGATCGCGCTCACCCGCAACGGAAGCACGGTTGATCAGCGAACCACGCTGTCAACTTTAGGTGCAGTTGGTGCCCTGTTGAAAGGTTCCAAAGACGCCGGACCAGGTTTTGTCGTCGTCGGTGAAGTAATTGACCAACGCGAGAAGTACAACTGGTTTGAAAAGAAGGAATTGGTTGGCTGGCGCGTTCTGATCCCTCGCACCCAAGACAACACTGCAGAAATGATCCAGGTGCTCAAGGCACACGGAGCGGTTCCGAGTGAAGTCGCAACAATTTCGGTCGAGCCACCTCGAACCCCTCAACAAATGGATCGTGCAGTGAATGGGCTGGTTTCCGGTCGCTACGCCTGGGTTGGGTTCACGTCACTGAATGCAGTTCGTGCAATTCGCGAGAAACTTGAGGATTATGGCCTTGATGCCCGCTCATTCTCTGGGCTCAAAGTCGCTGCAGTGGGGGCTTCAACCATTGCGGCACTGATCGAGTTTGGTGTCAAGCCTGATTTGGTTCCCCCCGGTGATCAAAACACCACCGCACTCATGGAGGAATGGCCACCATTTGACAGTCTGACGGATCCGATCAACCGTATTTTCCTACCCAGAGCCGATATTTCAACAGATACCTTGGTAGCTGGCTTGACTGAACTTGGATGGGAAGTCGAAGACATCACGGCATTTCGCACTGTGCGGGCGGCGCCGCCCCCCGCGCAAACACGCGAAGCTATCAAGACCGGTGGGTTTGACGCAGTGCTATTCACATCGAGTAGCACCGTGAGAAACCTTGTTGGTATCGCAGGAAAGCCACACGCAACGACGGTGGTTGCTTGCATCGGTCCACAGACCGCGAAGACAGCAGCTGAACACGGCCTGCGCGTTGACGTGCTCGCAGAGGTGAATACTCCACTTGCACTCGTTGACGCACTTTCGATTCATGCTGAAGGTTTGCGTGATGCTGCACTTGCTAATGGAGAAGTATCATGGCGTCCAAGTCGTCGTAGGCCGGTCGCGCGGCGCAAGAGCACGAAGTAAATCTCGTGTCAGGGTCATCTGGACACACAACGGTCCACCTGCTCCGTCATGGTGAGGTGTATAACCCGGAAGGCGTGCTCTATGGACGGCTTCCCGGTTATTACCTCAGTGACCTTGGGCTCGAAATGGCTGACCGCGCTGCGGCTGCACTGTCTCAGCGCGATATTGCCGCGGTTATTTCCTCACCGATGGAGCGTGCCCAGCAGACGGCCGCTCCCATCGCAATTAGTCACAAGCTTGATATCGCGACCAATCAAGACTTGATAGAGGCAGAAAATATCTTTGAAGGTCAACTCGTGAGCGTGGGCGACGGTGTTCTCAAGCAGCCAAAGACTGGGCGTCACCTATGGAATCCATTTAAACCGTCATGGGGTGAGCCCTACGACATCGTGGCAGCGCGCATGAATGCTGCCATTGAGTCAGCGCGCCTCGCGGCACCTGGCCGTGAGGCGGTTCTCGTCAGCCACCAATTGCCGATTTGGATTGCTCGGCTATCGGCGGAGCGCCGAAGGTTGTGGCATGACCCACGATCACGCCAGTGCACGCTGGCTTCATTGACGTCATTGACATTTGATAACCAGGACTTGGTTGCAATAACTTATTCTGAGCCTTCACGGGACCTACTTGAGAAGGCCAGCAAGATTGCTGGCGCTTAGCATGTAACCATGCGCGTTCTTCCTCGCTCGACTGCTTGTTCTGTACTGACTGGGCTCGTATTGGTCCTAGTCCTCGGCGCATGTTCAACGGCTCCAGAGACCGGGGCGGGGTTTGTTTCAGGTGATGGTTCGGTCACAATTCTTGAGCCTGCGCAACGCCAATTGGCCCCTGAGGCTGTTGGCGTTGATCTCAATGGTGACACATTAAAACTTTCCGACTTTGCCGGTCAGGTTGTCGTTCTCAACGTTTGGGCCTCGTGGTGTGCTCCCTGTCGGGCTGAAGCTGGTGCATTAGAGGAAGTTGCACTTCAATTTGATGGCAAGGGTGTGCAATTCATCGGACTTAATACGCGTGACTCTCAGGCGGCCGCGCAAGCATTTACGAGAAATTTTGGTGTGACGTATCCTTCCATGGTCGACACTGACGGTCGGATCCAGTTACTTTTTAATGACTCATTGCCACCGCAAGCTATTCCTTCAACAATCGTGATTGATCAACAAGGGAGGGTCGCGGCCCGGGCTCTCGGTACTGTGACATCAGCCA
>CAMAVT010000043.1 GCA_945861775.1 Bifidobacterium breve | reverse complement strand
TGTCGGCATTGGGCTGTTCGCCATGTTCCTCTTCTTAACCTACTTCTTCCAAATCGTGTTGGGTTACACGCCGCTCAAGGCTGGATTGCTGTTCCTTCCGTTCTCGGCCGGTGTGATCGTCAGCGCAGGCATTGCAAGTCAGTTGCTTCCTCGATTTGGCCCGCGCTATGTCACTTTTGCTGGATTCATCATGGCAACTGCAGGAATGCTGTTGCTGACTCAATTGGGCGCCGCAAGTTCCTACTGGCCAAATATCCTGCCGGCACTCATCATTATTAGCCTCGGTATGGGCTTGATCTTCGTCCCACTATCGGCAACGGCACTGTTCGCAGTCGGAAACCATGACGCAGGTGTTGCATCAGCCGTACTGAACACGAGCCAGCAAATTGGTGGATCAATTGGTATTGCATTTTTGAACACGATTGCGACGAGTGCTACGGCAGCTTACGTGATTGCGAACAATGTGGATCCATTTGACGCGAATGCTCAAGTTGAAGGCTATGTCGATGCGTTCATGTGGGGTGCAGGAATCTTGGCGGTGGCTGGAATCATCTGGGTGGTTTTGGTTCATGTTTCAAAGAAGGACATGGCCGCGGGGGACTCGGCCGCAGCGGTTCATATTTGATTAATTGGAAAGTTTAATTAACCAGAAAGGTAGGTGCGCGTGGCAGCGCTGCTCGCACTTCTCTCTAGCCTGTCGTGGGGTGTAGCCGATTTCCTTGGTGGTTTGGCGGCTAGGCGAGCGGGAACAGCTCAAGTTTTGGCCGTGTCTTATCCCGCAGGCGCCATTTCGATTACTGTCCTAGCCATCTTTGTTGTTCCGGGAACATTCACTACCGAACTGATCGGTATCTCATTACTTGCGGGGTCAGCTGGTGTGACCGCGGTCTCCTTGCTCTACGCCGCAATGGTTCGCGGTCAAATGGGGGTTGTTGCGCCCATTACGGCGGTGATGAGCTGCGCAGTTCCAGTTCTGGTCGGGCTGTTTCGAGGAGATCAACCATCGGGGTATGCATTCGTCGGAATGGGATTTGCGGTAATTGCAGTTGTTCTAGTGAGTCGCGAGTCGGCCCACCACCATGGAAAGACACCGATTTTGGCAATCGGGTTTGCGATCGCATCTGGCTTTGCCGGTGGTGTTTATCTCACCGTAATTGGCCTGGCACCCGTTGAATCCGGTGTATGGGTTGCAGCCTTGGGGCGCTGGTTTTCCACCATCATCATGATCACTTTCGTGCTGGTAATTGTGCGATCATTTAATAAATCAACTTTTCCCTGGAAACTTGTGTTAATCACGGGACTTCTTGACTCGACCGCAAACTGCCTCTTTCAACTGGCAAGTCAGCGAGGGCTGTTCTCTGTTGTTGCCGTTCTCGGTTCACTCTACCCCGCAGCAACGGTTGTCCTTGCTCGTTTTGTGATCAAGGAGCGGATGAATCGAGTGCAAAGTGTGGGTGTACTGCTGGCTCTGGGTGCTGCGGTATTGCTGGCATTTAATTCTTAACTCGAACTAATCTTGCGAAAGTGACTTCATTGCTCTGCGAACAAAAATGAAGAAGACAATATTTGCGGTTGCCAGCGCGATGAAGACCGCGGACATAATTCCCCAGCCTTGGGCTGATCCAATTATGAACGCAGCGCCAGCGAAAAAAATCGCAGCAAAAATTTGCAGTGTTGCCGAGAAACGAAGTTTGCGTAACTCCCGTACCTTGAAATCAGTTTGAGGGTTTTCATTTTCTGGATTCACGTTAATTCCTTACTTGACGTTCGTTGCCAGGATCGGCACGAGTAATTGTTTAATACTTGCAGAGAGCTCAAGTAGCCTCTCCTTCTGGACTGCATTTTTACTCCAGGCCAAGCCAATTGTGCGAAATGGTTGAGGGTCAGCGATCTGTGCAACTGCAATGCCGGTCCCGATTCTTGCCTCGAGTTCAACGGCGCACTCTGGCAGAAGCGTTACGCCATTACCCGCGGCCACCATTTGACAGACCGTGGCAAGGCCAGCCGCACCAACATCGTAGGTATTCGAGATCTTCGCGTTGGCGCAGATCTCCTCTGCTTGCCCGCGTAGGCAGTGGCCATCTTCAATTAAAAGAACAGGAAATTCATTTACGTCTCCGAGGTTTACTCCGGTTGCGCCGGCCCAAGGATGGTCGACGGGAACTGCAAGGTGAAATGTGTCGGTGAAGAGCTCCATGGTTTCAATGTCGGGGTTGGTGATCGGGAGCGCCAGCAGGGCTAGGTCAATTGAGTGATCACGTAGCGAATTGATGAGGACATCTGTGCGTTGTTCCGAAAGTTGAAGGGAAATCTTGTTACCCAATCCCGCAACTATTTTTGGTAATAAATATGGTGCAAGTGTCGGGATAGCCCCCAATCGCAGGACCGAGTCAACTCCGTGCGGGGCTGCTGCTGTGGTGAAATCTGTGAGGGCCTCAAGTGCACGTCGGGCGAATGGGATAAGCCCGGCCCCCACCGAGGTCAATTCAACGCCACGGGATCCCCGCTGGAGCAGGGGAAAGCCAAGTGCGGCCTCCATATCTCGAATTTGGACACTCACCGCGGGCTGACTAATTCCTAGGGCATTGGCGGCTGCACCAAAACTGCCCTCCTGGGTCACCGCCACAAATGCTCGAAGTTGGGGGTAGGTGGGGTGCCATTTCCGGCGATCAAAGTCCATAACGTCAGATTATGCTACATAAAGTTTTATTCATTAGACTTATGGTGGTTTGTGAGCCAGAATACGGGTAACCCACGGCAGAAGGATTGGTTTTTATGAGCACTCAAGCACAATGTCCAGTAATGCACGGAGCAGGCGTTGGCGGAACCCAGAATGACGACTGGTGGCCCAATCAACTGAACCTACGCGTCCTCGATCAAAACCCACCATCGGGCAACCCGATGGGCGAAGACTTTGACTACGCGAAAGCATTCGCAACCCTTAATCTTGCTGAAGTAAAAGCAGACCTCACCAAGGTCATGACTGACTCCCAAGACTGGTGGCCAGCCGACTACGGCCATTACGGGCCATTCTTTATTCGCATGTCATGGCATGCAGCGGGTACCTACCGAACCAGTGATGGTCGTGGTGGTGGCGGAAACGGCATGCAGCGCTTCGCACCTTTGAATAGCTGGCCCGACAACGGCAACCTCGACAAAGCACGTCGCCTGCTGTGGCCGGTTAAGCAAAAGTACGGCAAGAATCTTTCCTGGGCGGATCTTTTTATCCTGACCGGAAACGTCGCCCTTGAGTCAATGGGCTTTAAGACATTTGGATTCGGGGGCGGCCGCGCCGACGTGTTCCAGCCCGATGAAACCTATTGGGGTTCAGAGCATGAGTGGTTGGCTGATAACCGTTACACGGGTGATCGGGAGTTAGAAAATCCCCTTGCTGCAGTACAGATGGGCTTGATTTACGTCAACCCGCAGGGCCCAAATGGCGTGCCGGATCCCATGGCCTCGGCTCGCGACATCCGCGAGACGTTCGAGCGCATGGCAATGAATGACTACGAAACAGTTGCCCTCGTCGCGGGTGGCCACACCTTCGGCAAGATGCACGGTGCCGGCGTCGACGCCCTCCTCGATGGCCTCGCGGACAAGTTCGTGGGCCCTGAGCCCGAAGGTGCACCGATCTGGGAGATGGGCCTGGGCTGGAAGAGTTCCTTCGGAACGGGTTTCGGTGACGACACCATTACCTCCGGCCATGAGGGTGCTTGGACCCCGACTCCGATCACCTGGGACATGAGCTACCTGGAGACCCTCTTCAAGTGGGAGTGGGAGATCTTCACCACCGCTGCCGGCGCACTGGACTGGCGCCCGACGGATCCGGCGGCGGCCAACCTGGTGCCCGGTGCGCACGATCCGAATAAGCGCCTTGCACCTGTCATGACGACGGCGGATCTTGCACTGCGCTTCGATCCGATCTACGAGCCGATCGCGCGCCACTACCTCGCTAACCCGGACGAGTTCGCCGACGCTTTCGCTAGAGCGTGGTTCAAACTGACCCACCGAGACATGGGACCCATCAACCGTTACGTTGGCCCAGAAGTTCCCAGCGAGATCTTGATTTGGCAGGATCCGGTTCCCGCAGTTCAGGGTGCATTGATCGACGAAGCAGACATTGCTGCACTCAAGGCCAAGGTGTCGGCTAGTGGATTGAGTATTTCCGAACTCGTGTCAACCGCATGGGCTTCGGCATCAACATTCCGTGGGACTGACAAGCGAGGTGGCGCAAATGGTGCTCGGATTCGCTTGGAACCACAGCGTGATTGGGTGGTCAACAACCCAGCTCAACTCTCTAAGGTGTTGGGAACGCTCGAGGGAATAGCCAGTGAATTCAACAAGGGCGCGAAGAACGTCTCGATGGCCGACCTGATCGTGCTGGCCGGTTGCGTTGGAGTCGAAAAGGCTGCCAGCAATGCCGGTGAAACGGTTACGGTTCCTTTCACGCCAGGGCGCACCGACGCGACCCAGGAAATGACAGACATTGCGTCATTCTCGGTGCTGGAGCCGGTGGCTGACGGTTTCCGCAACTATTTGGGAAAGGGCTTGGAGCGTCCGGCTGAGAAGCTGCTCGTTGACAAAGCAAATTTACTCACCCTCAATGCACCAGAAATGTCGGTGCTCGTCGCTGGCATGCGCGCAATGAACGCGAACTTTGATGGTTCACAGGTGGGCGTGTTCACGGGCAAGAAAGAAGCGTTGACCAACGACTTTTTCATCAACGTAACCAGCATGTCAACGAAGTGGAAGCCGGTAGCAGAAGACAAAAATGGTGCCGAACTTTTCGAGGGTACTGATCGTGCAAGCGGTGAACTCACATGGATGGCAAGCCGAGTTGATCTCGTCTTTGGTTCAAACTCTCAACTGCGTGCAATTGCCGAGGTCTACGCGGGCAATGACGCACAGGGCAAGTTCGTGTGTGATTTTGTCTCTGCTTGGAACAAGGTCATGATGCTCGATCGGTACGATCTCGTGTAAATAGTTCACGCCATTAATTTGGTGGGCTTATTAAGTTGGGTGCTGTGAGTGATTAACTCGCGGCACCCAACTTTTTTATTTGAAGGTATTTGCTGTTAGGCATCCAGCTCGGGTTCGTCATCGGTCTCGATTACCGATTTTGCTCCAGCCAGAACGCCAACCGCTTTGAGGCCATAGGCGACAAAGGGACCTACGAGCACTGCGAAGAGAACTGTTCCAATTCCGACTGTTCCGCCAAGGAACCAGCCAATGATTAAGGCGCCCACTTCAATTCCCAATCGCACCCGAGCAACCGGCCATCCGGTTCGAAAATGGATTCCGGTCATCATGCCATCACGCGGCCCCGGTCCCAGATTGGTAGTGAGATACAGCCCGCTGCCAATTCCCACACAAGCAATTCCAGCAATGACAACAAGGAATTTCACAAATATATTCGTTGGGTGCGGCAAGATCGTGCTCATCACTTGAAGCGCGGTTGCTATCACTATCGCATTAGCGATCGTGCCAAGTCCGGGGCGTTCCTTCAGCGGAATCCAGGCCAGAAGTACAACGATGCTAATAATAA
The DNA here is from genome assembly GCA_945861775.1 of Bifidobacterium breve. Taxonomy (GTDB): domain Bacteria; phylum Actinomycetota; class Actinomycetes; order S36-B12; family S36-B12; genus UBA4592. Next base: position 9,124 of record CAMAVT010000043.1, on the reverse strand, counting down.
ATGTGGTTACTCCAACACTTAGCCCAGTTCTGACACTCAGGCCTTGAGCGAAGACGGTCCAAGGGCCAACCCCAAGATCTGCGATGATCAGAAGTGCCTCGCCGGTGCCGAAAATCCACAACCCAATAATGAGAATCGCCAAGGTACTCGGCTTGGAGCTCCAGCGTGATTCTGAGCGCCAACGCGTGACCGGCACGCTGCGTGATGGGGTGAGGAATCCGGGTAAAAATGCCATTTTTTGTTCGAGAACTCCTCAGCTGGGTTAGGTTGTTACCGTGTTGTTATCAAAATGTGGACCGATCGCGCGGGGACTAATTGCAATAGCGCTGACAGGAACTCTAGTGAGCGCTTGCGGTGGAGGAGGTGACCCGGCGGCGACTTCACCTGATGTGCCGACCACCGTTGAAGTTACAGGAACCCAGCAACTCATGATTGATCAGGAGATCACGGTCCTCGACCAGAAGTTGGTCTATCCCAAAAAGGGTGATGCTCAGGTGTCCAGTGCGGTCACAACTCTTGAACCCGGTCAGGAAACTGGGTGGCAATTGAACCCGGTTCCCGCATTTGTCTATGTTCTCAGTGGCACCTACACCGTTGAGTACGAAGCCGGCGTCACCAAGGAATTCCCAGCTGGCAGTTCGATAATGCAGGCGGTCAAGAGCAATTACAACGGGATCAATAAAGGTGAAGACACGGTTCAATTGCTCACCGTATTCATGGGAGCGCAGGGCAAGAGAAATACCGTAAAGCGTTAGGCCGGTCGGTGGTCCAAATCGGTATTGGTTGCTAATTCCCCAAGCTCAACGCGAGTGGCGTTATTTCTCGTGAGGTAATTCTTGGCGCCTACATCACCGGATACCTCGTTTATCAGTGCCGCCCAATGTTCGCGGCCGATGACAACCGGGTGGGCGATTTCATCCTCGTAGGTTGATTGAATGAGGCTCCCCTGTGCGCTGGCAATTTCAGTGATGGCTTCGGCACTGAGTCCAATGTGATCCACAAGAGTGATAACAACTCGTTCCAGTTGTGGTTCTTTGGTCGAGAGAAAGACAAGTCCTGTGCGCAGACTGGAAGCCATGCCGCTAGCAAAGTCAGAATTTTCAATCACCGTTGCCTGCGGCACTTCACCAACCCATGCGCCGAGCACGACGAAGATTTTGGTTAATCCGGCTTCTCGCAGGATCCGAACAGCGCGATCAACAAGGCGTTCGCCTTCGAATACGAATGGCGCTTTTGGCCCACCGAATCTTTGGCCACTGCCGGCAGCAAGAACGAGACCGGCAGTATTGCCTAAATCGACCATGCTCCACCATAATGAGCGGGCCATGTCAGTCCTTGTTCACCATGCCGAAGTGACCGAGTCAGAGATTGACGCCCTAGCGATGAAGGTTTTGGAAACCGTGGTTAATGACTTTGCAGCCGGATCGGTATTGCAATGGGCAGGCCAGGGCCTTAGGCTAGCCCGGTTATTGGAAATGCTAGAAGAAAAAGCCGCAAATTGTAAAAGCAATATTTTTAGTGCGTCACCGCGGGCAACCGTCTTTGTATCCCAAAAATTTGTATCCTAAAAACCAAACGTGGCCATCTAACAAGGGGGAGTCTGTGGAGCTCGAAAATTCGTTTACTATCTCGACTGATATTGAGACGGCATGGAAAACCATCCTTGACGTTGAGAAGATTGCTCCATGCATGCCCGGTGCAACTCTTGAGTCAATTAATGGCGATGAATTCTCGGGAAACGTTAAGGTCAAATTAGGCCCAGTCTCCATGGTCTATGGCGGCGAAGCCCGCTTCACAAGCAAGGATCACGCGACCCATACTGCGATCATCGATGGCACCGGCAAGGAATCACGCGGAACAGGTACGGCTACGGCACACGTTGCTATCACGCTGGTTGCCCAGAGTACTAGCGTGACTCGAGTTGATGTCACCACTGAATTGACCATCACGGGCAAGGCAGCCCAGTTTGGGAGGGGCGTCATGCAAGATGTCGCTGGTCGATTGGTCAATCAATTTGCTGGCAATCTCGAGCAAGTGATTGCCACCGGTGATGGCATTGCAGCCGATGGAGCACCAGCACCAGCACCGATCATGACCGCTGACAGCGTGAATCTATTGGCAACTGCGGGTGCCCCAGTTCTCAAGCGAGTCGTCCCAGTGGTCATCGCCATTGCAGTTGTCGTGGGTGCGATCATAATTATTGCCAGACGTTGAAGTGGGCCGATTGTTATTTCCCGGTGACTCGCTAGCGTGTGTCCTGTGAGCTCCGCAGGTGAGATTGAGTCACCCCAGCAATTGGTTCTAGAATTAGCGAAAGTTGACTACTTGGCTGATCTGGGGCTGGCAACTGCGCTATTTTGTGCGGTCCGTTTACCCCAGCCCTTGCTCCTGGAAGGTGAAGCTGGTGTGGGCAAAACCCAGGCCGCCAAAGCCCTAGCGCAACTACTTGATACTCCGTTGATTCGGCTGCAGTGCTTTGAGGGGATCGATGCATCCGAGGCGCTTTATGAATGGAATTACCCGCGGCAATTATTGAGTATTCGAATGGCAGAGTCCCAAGGGGCATCAATTGAGGAAAGTTCACTATTTCGTCGTGAGTTTTTAATTGAACGGCCGCTGTTGCAGGCATTGGAACACGTTGGGCCAAATCCAGCCGTACTGTTGATCGACGAAGTGGATCGTGCGGACGAGGAATTTGAAGCATTTCTGTTTGAGATGTTAGCCGAATCAACCATCAGCATTCCTGAGTTGGGCACCCTGACGGCACAGCAAAAACCTATCGTTATTTTGACTTCTAATCGAACCCGAGATTTGCACGACGCACTCAAGCGGCGTTGTTTGTATCACTGGATTGATTACCCAAGCTTGGAACATGCAACGGAGATTGTTGAATTGCGGGCGCCGAAGGCGAGTAAGGATCTAGCCCAGCAGGTTGCTGGAGCGGTGTCACGCATTCGAACTCTCGACATGCAGAAGCCGCCAGGGGTCGCCGAAGCAATTGATTGGGTGAATGCGGCAATGCTTCTTGGGGTGAGCGCACTTGATGCCAGCAGCACAGAGCAAACCCTTGGATCGGTATTGAAATACCGTGACGACCAGGAACTTGCTCGTGAGCACGGCTTGGCCTGGATTGCCGGTGAATGATTTACCTTTAGCGCAGATTTGTGCAGCATTCGGGCATCTGCTGCACCGGTCGGGAATCCCGGTCACGCCTGAGCGCAGTGTCAGATTCGCGAGCGCCATTGAATTGGTCCAACCCACGCAACTTGATGAACTGTATTGGTTGGCAAGGGTGACCCTCATGAGTGACAATGATCAAGCGGAAGTGTTTGATCGAGTTTTTCAGCACGTCTTTCATGGGATTTTTGACTTTGCGGATTTCCGTAGAGGGTTAAGTGAACCGGAGTCGCTGTCTGGACTACCTGCCGGGGAGCGAAGCTCGGGCGAATCTAAAAAGTCAGGGGAAAGTGAGTCGAGCCCCCGGGGGACCAACGCAACTCCTGGTCCGCCGATTAGTGATCACGAAGATGAAAGTGATACTAGTGTCCTCGCAGCCATGAGTGTCCAAGAGCGAGTCAACGAACGCGATTTTTCTACATTAACGCTCGACGAACTCGCACTTATTCGCCGCTTGGTTGCTCAGTTACCACTACTCCCACCTTTGCGAACTCGCCCTCGGACTCAGCGAGCGCGCAAAGGTAACCAACTTGATCTGCGAGCGACCCTTCGTGCATCACATCGAACCGGTGGAGATCCGATCCGCTTGATAAAGAGATCACACATAACGAAACCTCGCCGGGTCGTGTTGATAGCTGATGTATCGGGGTCCATGGAGCCTTATGCACGGATTTATCTGCACCTGATGAGAGGCGCAGTGCAAGCATTGGGTGCTGAAGCGTTTGTTTTTGCAACCCACCTGACCAGACTCACCCGACCGCTTGCCACTTCACAACCAAACTTGGCTTACAAAAAAGCAGCAGATGCTGCAAAAGATTGGTCGGGTGGCACCCGCATTGGCTCATCGATAAAGACCTTTATTGATGATTTCGGCCGACGTGGAATCGCCCGTGGTGCGGTGGTGGTAATTGTTTCTGATGGTTGGGAGATTGAGGATCCAAAAATTCTTGCGACGCACATGGCGCGACTCTCCAGACTCTCGCACCACATCATTTGGGTTAACCCGCGTAAAGCCGCGGACTCTTACCAGCCGCTCGTCGGCGGGATGGCTGCAGCGCTGCCGTACGTTGACACATTCGTATCCGGCCATTCGATGAATGCGCTCAATGAAGTGATGACTGCGATCGCGGGCGCCTCCGAGCGCAGATCGCACAGGTACCCAACGCGCTCGTGATGTCATGAAATCCATTTACAATCCTATTTGTATGACATAGGATTAAATCCCCGGATGGGTGAAAAGTAGAGAGGTTATAGGTGTGCATCAGGGTTTGAGGTTGACTGATCCACCTTCGGACGCTCCTGGCTTAACAGCGCGAGGTCTTCGAGACGCACTACATAACGGTGAGATTACGGCTTCGGATGCCATGGAGGAATTTCTCGTCAGGTCTGCCGAGGTGCAGCAAGTCATCAATCCTTTCACATTTATTGATGCCGAGGGTGCGCGTACCAGAGCTCGCGAGTCCGATATGCGGATCGCTGACGGCAACCCGCGAAGCCTTGAGGGTGTGCCTGTTGCAATCAAGGACCTAACTCCAATGGTCGGGCATCCGCACACAATGGGCAGTTTGGTTATGCGCGATGTCGTTGCCACGGTGTCAGACCCAGCGGTTCAGCGGCTTGTTGATGCCGGCGCGATTCCTTTTGCCAGGACAAACACTGCGGAATTTGGATGTGCGACCGTGACAGATAACCTGCTTTACGGCGAAACACTCAACCCGTGGAACATGGATTACAGCCCGGCAGGTTCATCGGGAGGAGCTGCCGCAGCATTAGCGTCTTTTGCAACTCCACTGGCACAAGGCACGGATTCGGCTGGTTCTTTACGCATGCCGGCAGCTGCCTGTGGTGTTGTCGGCATGAAGCCCTCCTACGGCGTTGTTCCTGTGGGCGCGCCCGCGTACCTCGATCCATTCGGTCACAACGGGCCAATGGCGCGAAATGTTGATGACGTCCGTTTAATGTTTGATGTAATGGCGGGCATCGACGACAGACAAGGATTTGGCTACGACGTGCGACGCAGGGACACTGTCCGATCGCTTTCTGGACTTCGCTCTCGGGTCTTCAAGTCGATGTTGGGTCTCAGTATTGATCGCGATGTGGCTAAGAATTTAGATGTGGCGTGCGGTGAACTTTCGAATGCTGGTGTTGAAATTGTGGAAGTTGATTTTCCTTGGGATTTTGAACGTCTCTTCAACTGCGTGAAGAATGCTTTCGCGATGACTTACATGCCGTTGGCTCGCTCCGCACGTGATAGCGGAATTGCTGTCACTGACCTTACGAATGCATTCATCGAGGACGTCATGCCGTGCACCGCCGACGGCATGCAGGCCGTTCGCGCGCAGTCAGAGATGGCTGAACTTCACGCAGCCATAGCCAAGCACCTATCCCAGTCAGATTTTCTGATGCTGCCTACCCTTGCGATGCCTGCACCGATAGCTCATGATCATTTCATCGATAGTGGACCGTTGGTTAATGGTGTTGAGCATGAGGACAGGTGGATCGTGGCGTTGACCGTACCCTTTAATCTGATGAGCGCTTGTCCAGCGATCACAATTCCGTCAGGGATATCGAAAATGGGTTTACCTACGGGGTTACAACTCGTGGGCCAACCCTACGAGGACTACCGACTCCTTGACATCGCTGAACTTGCCGAGTCAGTTATGCCGGGGCTTTCAAGCCAATTGGACCGCATGAAAATTGGAGAGTGATATGAAGATCAACGGTTCGCCTGCGAATCCAGAGCACCTTCGAGCCGATACCCGTCTCTTGGATTACCTGCGTGATGAACTGGGTCTGCGCGGAACGAAAGAAGCGTGTGGGCGCGGTGAATGTGGTGCATGCACGGTGCTCATTGATGGTCGACCGGTGCTTTCGTGTATCACGTTGGCTGTGCGGGTCGACGGGGCTGTCGAGACTATTGAAGGGGTAACTCCAGAATCTGCTGAACTTCGACGTCAGTTCGCCGCACATGGCGCCTTTCAATGTGGCTTCTGCACTCCTGGGCAGATCGTGAGGGGTGTGGCACTTCTACGGGAGGGGCTACCCGCCGACGATACCGCCCTGAGAATTGCAATCAGTGGAAATGTTTGCCGATGTACGGGGTATTCCGGCATCGTGGCAGCACTGCGGGCGGCAGAAAAGAACATTGGTAAGCCCGTCGCTGGAGACGGTTCATGACTGCCGTTCTTGGAACAGAGCGCAGAGTTGGCAGTGTTGACGGAGCCGTTGGGCGACCGATTCCAAATATTGATGGTGAGGCGAAGACCTCAGGATCTTCGATTTATGCAGGAGATGTGGACCTGCCTGGGCTACTTCATGCCCGTATCCTGCGAAGCCCGCACCCGCATGCGCGAATCCGCAATATTGACCTGTCGGGGCTGAAGAACTTACATGGTGTTTATGGTGTTGTAACTGCGCAGGACCTTCCTGATCGTACGTATATCCATCACGGCGGTCCGTTGTCAGATCGTCGAGTACTTGCATCTGATGTTGTGCGTTTCGTTGGTGAAGAGATTCTCGGAGTAGCTGCGGAAAGCGCAGCAGCTGCCGATGAAGCTATCTCCCGCATTGTTGTGGACTACGAGTTACTGGCAAGCGCGGTGTCGGTATCGGAAGCGCTTGCACCCGGAGCACCACTTATTCATTCCAGTGGAAATGTTCCAGTGCGCCATGCGCGCCGGTGGGGATCCTTGACCGAAGGCCAAGAACTCGAGGTCACGGTTTCAGGCACTTATCGATTTGGTCGACAGACCCACGCGTGTATGGAAACGAACACGGTCACGGCATCATGGAATTCCACTCTTGGAATGCTTGATGTCTGGATTAGTACCCAGTCTCCATATCTTGTGCGTAAAGAACTCGCTCACGTTCTTGACTTAGATCCACATAGCATTCGCGTCCACGAAGTGTCTGTCGGTGGCGGATTTGGATCCAAATCGAAAATTTCCGAATATGAGGCAATTGCCTGTGCGCTGTCGATGAAGACCGCGCGACCGGTTCGGCTGGCGCTGACACGGGAAGAAGAGTTCACGACCGTGAAGTGTCGGCACAATTTTGAGATCACGTTGGAAACTTCCGCGACGGCACAGGGGAAACTCCTTCGTCGTGATGCTGGAATGACGGTCGACAACGGCGCCTACAATCATTCGGGCCCTTCCGTCATGGCTTATGCGGGCCAAGTGCTCGGAAGCCTCTACCGGATTCCTGCAGTTAATGTGGATGCTGAGTTGGTGTACACGAACAAACAGCCTGGAGGTCAATTCCGTGGCTATGGCGGTCCGCAAGCAATCTTTGCACTCGAGTCGCAAATGGATGAACTTGCCGATCAACTCGGCATGGACCCTGTGGAGCTTCGAATTCTCAACGCCAACAAGGAAGGCGACACCACGCTTACGGGCTGGCGCCTTGATTCGGCCCGTCTTGTGGAGTGCCTTGAGACTGCTCGTGATTTGATTGGTTGGCAGGGTCGAAGTGCCAAAGCGGTTGATGGACGCGGAATCGGATTCGCAGCTGCGATTCATGTGAGCGGTGCAAATATTTATGAAGGTGCGGATAAAAGCAGTGCAACCGTCGAAGTAGATAGCGATGGGCGGGTGCTTTTGCGATTCGGTGCCGCCGATGCAGGCACCTGGCAAAATACCGTGGTGGCGCAGTTCGTCGCGCAGGAGCTAGGAATTGAGCCCCACGAAGTTCAGTTAATAACCATGGACACTGAAGAGACTCCAACTGAACTGGGTTCCTGGTCAAGCAGGGGGACTTACATGAGTGGCCATTCAGTTGGCCAGACTGCGCGTGATGTTGCTGAAGCACTTCGCCTGCATGGTGCCACGATCCTTGAATCACCAGTTGACGAAGTGTGGCTCGATGCAGGGTCAGTCACAAACGGCGTGAATTCGGTGAGCTTTGGCACTGTCGTCGCAGAACAACTCGGTGGAAGTCTTACTCGGACCCGAGAAATTACTTTGACTAACGTTGATGCCGTCAATCGAGAGACGGGCATTGCCAACCTTTCGGGAGCCTATTCCTTCGCCGTTCATGCAGTGGAGGTGAGCGTTGACGAAGGCACTGGGAAGGTCAAAGTTGAGAGATACGTTGCGGTTCACGACTCAGGCAAGGTAGTGAACCCAATAGCGGCTCGCAGTCAAGTAATTGGGGGAGTGGCGATGGGCATTGGCTATGCCCTGAGTGAAGAACTCTTGTACGAGGAGGGTCAGTCAATGACGCGCTCGTACATTCAATATCCGCTGCCTCGTGCGGCAGACCTGCCAGAAATCGAAGTCGTCTTCATTGAGGGTGAAGATCCACACGGACCCTATGGGGCCAAAGCAATTGGTGAGATTGTTCTTATTCCGCCGGGTGCAGCAATTGCTAATGCCGTCGCGGATGCCACAGGTACGCGAATAAGAGAACTTCCTCTGACGCCGGATCGGGTGCTCGCATCATTGTGCGAACGCGACTCGCGCCCCAAGCGAAATTACCGAATTCTCCAGCGTCCTTCGCGGTGGCAGATCGCGGTGGTGAGAGCTTGGTATCCGCGCGGGCTGCACCGGTTACTCCATAGATTCGGCACCAAATGGTCTCGTCCGGTTCCGCGCGCTGATTTGATATCCATTGAATCTCCCAGTGACGAAGCTGCGATGAGTGCCGCCCTCGCGCGTCCTGGCACACGAGTTATCGCGGGAGGTACCGATCTCATGCCTGCACGACGACAGGGCATCGTCCAGCCGTCGGTCATGGTCGACATCATGACCGTTCCCACTGTCGGGCGAATTGAGGAGCGTGGCTCGGCCGTATTGATTGGCGCAGCCGTAACCCTCTCTGACCTAGCGAGTTGGTCCGAGGTCCGGTTACCTGTTTTACATGAAGCAATCAATGGAATTGCAACGGACCAGATCCGGCTCATGGCTACCGTCGGAGGCAACCTTTGTCAGCAAAATCGTTGCTGGTT
>CAMAVT010000042.1 GCA_945861775.1 Bifidobacterium breve | reverse complement strand
GCATCCGCAAACTAACCGACAACTACGGCCAACGCGTACTTGCACCGTCACTCAGTGAAGGCGCACCAGGCACACTGCTAGGTCACGGTTACGTTGTTACCAACAATGTCCCCGACACTGCAGTGATGTTGTTCGATCCGACACAGATTGCAGTCGGTATGGATCAGCGCGCAAGCGTGACGATTCTGGATCAGACGTATGCAAATTACGATGAAGTGGCTATCCGAGTGATTGCTCGATACGACACGAAGCCCATGAACGCCAAAGCAGTGATCAAGTTCAACATCACCTAAGCACCATCACAATCTTGCGAGGTGACGCTTGCAAGCCGCGCCGGACATCGCGGTCTCCTAGTTAATGAATGCGCTAGATCTCGGCGGCTCCCCGGCCATTGGTCGGAGTCCGAGATCAGACAGGGAGCGTCCCCAGGTTGTTTGACATGGCAACCCGGGGACGCTTTCACTTACATGCACATGTGGTTGGTAGTTGCCGTTTTCGATGTGTTGTGCTTCAATCCGGTCATGGCAAATGATCCGCAAGAGAATGTTGATGTTTCGGCCGAAGATGAATTGTCGGACGAGGTGCTTTCCGTGGTGTACGGCGCCGGCGGGCCCGGTGGGGCGATGCCCAAGGGCTCGCATACCTGATCAGGGCGAGAGGGCCAGAGCGACCGCACGCCCTGACCCCCGTCTTTCAGTTCTGCACATGGGAAAGGTGATCGGAGATTTCGGACTCCGATCGACCCGGGCCGAGGTGACTGACGTGATTGACTTGGGTCGTGGCAAATGATCCGCAAGGGAATGTTGACGTTCCGGCCGATGATGAGTGGCCGAGAGAGCCAATCGTCAACGTACCTTAGACCCAGCTCGGTTACTCAGAAAGAAAGTGTAGCCGCCGTTTTTCGTTGTACTACCCACACCGCGCACCACCACCATGGCAGCCGGGGGCGCTACCACTTCGTAGGTTGGCGGCGGTTCCTCAGAAATCCGTCCCACTACACAGACACCACACCACATCTGCCCCACCACACCAGCAGTAATCCGCACCTCCCCCGCCTACCGCTGCGAGTTGCTCCTCGGTGAGGTCAGCATCAGGGTCGCGTAGGGCCGGCACGGTGATAATCAGTTCAGCGGCATCACCTTCACGTGCACTCACCGTGAACCACTCCGGTAGATCCAGCCCCGCAACTGCTAGAACTGCTTTGGGGTCAGCAAGGAAACGTTCCCGCGCCGTCGCATCAGTCACCGCAGGGGTAAGAGCGGCTAATAAACCTTGAGCATCCATACACACTCCTCAATAGTTGTAAGTTGCCTTCACGATACACCGCACCACATCAATGGGTGAGGTGTATTAAGGAACCTAGGAAAATTCTCTGAGTGCGGTTCCTCAGAAATGGGGAGCCGCCGTTTCCGTTGTGGTGTGTTTGAATATGCCCATGGAAAATGATCCGCAAGACAATGTTGATGTGCCTGTCGATGACGAGTTGTCGGACGAGACGCTCGACGACGTGAGTGGTGGCGACGTTAGGGAAATATGGTGAATGGTCAGTAGGCGATGTAGTTTGGTCGTGTGCGGTTTCTCAGAAATGGGGAGCCGCCGTTTTCGGTGTGGTGTGCTTGACTATGCCCATGGAAAATGATCCGCAAGAGAATGTTGACGCTCCGGCCGATGACGAGTTGTCGGACGAGACGCTCGGAGACGTGAGCGGCGGGACCGGTGGGGCGATGCCCAAGGGCCCGAAGTAACTTCTTGATCAGGGCGAGAGGGCCAGAGCGACCGCACGCCTTGACCCCCCGCCTTTTGGTTCTGCACATGGAAAAGGTGATCGGATATATCGGACTCCGATCGACGCGGGCCGAGGCGACTGACGTGATTGACATGGGTCATAGCAAATGATCCGCAAGACAATGTTGATCTGGCCTCCGACGACGAGTTGCCGGAAGGGTCACTCGACGACGTTGCTTGGATCCAACGTTTCCCTCAAAAAGGGTGGCATCTGAAATAATTTGATGATGCAGCCTCACACCCTGCATCGCCTTTCCCACTCACAAAAAGGCAAAATCGCTCACATACGAATTGACCGGATGCATTTTTGATTCCTGTGTCGCTCACTTAATCGATTTTCCTGCTGGCGGGTGATGCCTCGGGGCATATCGAACCCCTTTAGTCTTTTCATATGGCACGTCCCAGAGTCGATGCAGCCGGTGGGCTGGCCGCGATGAAATATGTGTTCGCCAAGGGTCGCGATGTCGGCACCCTGGCGCTCTACCGCCGGTTGCGATCTAAGAACGCCTGTAAGACGTGTGCGCTGGGAATGGGTGGTCAAGGCGGCGGCATGGTTAATGAGGCCGGTCACTTTCCCGAAGTCTGTAAGAAATCAGTTCAAGCGCAAGCCGCAGACATGGGGAGATCAATCGATGAATCCTTCCTCGCCAGCACCACATTCGAGGAACTCGAGCAACTCACCAGCGCACAGGCGGAAGCACTAGGCCGGCTGACATTTCCAGTGATTGCTGATCCTGGGGCGGACAGGTTCCGTCGGGCGAGCTGGGACGAGGCGCTCGGCGTGGCTGCGGACGCGTTCCGTGACTCTAACCCCGATGAAACTTTCTGGTATATGAGCGGGCGCTCCAGTAATGAGGCCGCTTTTCTGCTGCAACTCGTTGCGCGCGCCTACGGCACCAACAACGTAAATAACTGCAGTTTCTACTGTCACCAGGCTTCCGGCGTCGCGCTGTCCTCTATATACGGCAATAGCACTTCCTCAGTGGTGCTCGAGGACATCCAGGCGACAGATGTCGTGGTGGTGGCGGGAGCGAACCCAGCGAGCAACCACCCACGGCTGATGACACAGCTGATCAATTTGCGCCGGCGCGGAGGCAAAGTCATCATCATCAACCCATTGTCTGAACTGGGGCTCAAACGTTTCCGACTTCCCTCTGATGCCAAGAGTTTCATCTTCGGATCGGAGGTGAGCGATCTCTACATTCAGCCGCGGGTGGGAGGGGATGTCCACTTACTGACCGCGGTATTGAAAGGTGTCATCGAGTCCGGAGGAGTTGATCATTCCTTCCTCAAGGAACACACCGACGGTTGGACCGAACTGCAGGCTAACGTCGAATCACTCGGCTGGGACGAACTTCTCAGCGGCGCGGGGGTCCCCAAGGACCAGATTGACGAGATAGTCGCGATCCTGAACTCAGCTCACAACGGAATCTTCATGTGGGCGATGGGCCTCACCCACCATGCGCACGGCACCGACAACGTACTCGCACTCGGGAACGTCGCGATGGCGCGCGGGTTCCTTGGCCGGCCCGGAAGCGGACTGATGCCGATCCGTGGTCACTCCAACGTGCAGGGTGTTGGGTCAGTGGGCGTTGCGCCAAACGTGAAGGAGTCCTTCGCCAAAGAACTTCAGGCCCGCTACGGCGTTGCGGCCAATCAATCTTCCGGCATGGACACCTACGCATGCATGGTCGCGGCGAGTGAGGGACGGATCAGCGCCGCACTCATGCTCGGCGGCAACCTGTGGGGAAGCAACCCGGACTCATCGTGGGCCGGTGCTGCACTGCGCGGTATCGGTACGACGATCTCGCTCACCACCAAACTCAACCAAGGTCATGTGCGCGGTCGCGGGCAAAGCTCGGTGATCTTTCCGGTGTTAGCTCGCGATGAGGAAACTCAGACCACAACTCAGGAGTCAATGTTCAACTACGTGCGTTACTCCGACGGTGGCTCTCCAGCCGTTGAAGGTGAGATGCGCTCAGAGGTTGAGATCATTGCCGATATCGCCGAACGTATCCTGCCCGAAGGCCGGTTCGACTGGAGTGAAATCCGCTCGCACGACTCATTGCGTGAAGCGATGGCGCAGATCGTGCCCGGGTATTCCCCGATCGGTGATGACGGCAAGCGCGAGTTCCAGATCCCGGGTCGAACTTTCCACGAGGCTGACTTCAACACGGACAGCGGTCGCGCCGCGTGCCATGTGGTGACACTCCCAGCCAGCATCGCCGGTCCAGGTGAGTTTGCGCTCATGACCGTGCGCTCGGAGGGGCAGTTCAACTCTGTTGTCTATGACGAAGAGGACTTATACCGTGGAAACACCCGCCGTGATGTCGTGATGATTTCCGCAGCAGACGCTGAGCGTCTCGGTGTGATCGAAGGAGACAGGGTGCAGGTCGGCAGCGAGATCGGCGTGATGGCCTCCCATATCGCCATCGTCGACATCGCTGATGGCAGCGCTGCGATGTACTACCCGGAGGCAAATGCGATAGTTCCGCGCCGCATCGATCCCAAGTCCCACACCCCAGCATTTAAGTCCGTTGCGGTACGTATCGAGGTGGATCCGCGATAGTTCGTAAAGGATTCGACCGATTACTCCTGAATCTTTGTCAAGTACGGATCATTCAAATAAGCGTCGTAGAGTGAATACGCTTCTTCATGCAGTTGCAAGGCATCCGGGTTTGCCTCGATCCGGGCCAGAAGTTCAGTTGCATGCTTAGCCTGAGCCACCGCTCCATTTAGTTGCACTTCACGCAACGCAGTCATGGGATCCACATTCGAAGTCTTCCACACCTTTCAAACAAGGTGATCTACCTTCGAGCGGTCGTGTTGGGCGCGAGTCGCTTTCCAGTATTCTGTGAACGTGGTAACCAACGATTCACCTCTGCCACTTGCCGGGGTAATGGTTGTTGACCTTTCTTCCAATATCGCCGCACCTTTCGGTGCCGCGATTCTGGCCGATTTGGGTGCAGAAGTTGTCCATATTGAACCCCCCACTGGTGATGACAGTCGTCGAATGTCACCAACAAAAGGCGACGCCTCAGCTTTTTTTTACGTGGTCAATCGAAATAAGACGTTTGTCACATTGGATCTGCGACTGCAAAAGGATCAAGAAGCACTTTTCGAGATGCTCGGCGAAGCTGATGTCTTAGTGAGCAACTTAAGACCACATAAACTCGCATCACTGGGACTGGACGCGCCGACCCTTGCTGCAACTTTTCCCGGTTTGATCACTGCATTTCTTAATGCTTACGGATCGCATCCAGATGAGTTGGATCAGGCCGGATACGACGGTGTCATCCAGGCAAGGACCGGCATTATCGGAGTAACGGGAGCCACTGAGCCGGCGCGAGCGGGAGTTTCGATCCTGGACATGGGTTCGGGAATGTGGCTAGCGATTGGGGTGCTATCGGCCCTTTATCAAAAGTCAATGACCGGACTTGGTTCTAGTATTTCCACGTCGCTGTTTGAGACAGGAGTGAATTGGAGTGCGTATCACCTGCTAGCCCATCAATTCACCGGGATTGCGTCTACTCGCGCGGGAACTGGTCACCCTGCATTTGCCCCGTACGGGCTGTTTCCAACACGCAATGGTCAGGTCATGATCGGGGTTGGCGGTGATGCCGTTTTCACCCGCCTTGTCAACAGTATTGGTTTACCGGAATTAGTTTCCGACCCACGATTTGCAGACAATAGCTCTCGAGTTCTTCACCAAGCTGAACTGACTGAAATCCTTTCAGACGCGTTTACACACTATTCAAGTAGTGAACTCATCACAGTTTTGCGAAATGCCGACGTACCATCAGACCTTCTTGCCTTGCCAGAAGACCTACTTGACGATCCAGCGGCGCAAGGACAACTCACGAAAATTGTTGTGAACGGGAATAATTCGATGATGCCTTCACTTCCATTGAGAATTAATGGCGAATACCCGCCGATTAAGTCCCCTTCCTAAAGGCGGCCGCCACGATTGCAACCAGAATCGTCGCGATCAAGATTTGGGTCCCAAAAGTGAGCCAGAAACCCCATTGCGCCGCATTGCCGATCAGTGCCCCTCCCGCTCCACCGATGACACCGATCAAAATCGTGACGAAACACCCAATGGGCTGCATACTCGGTACCAAGATTCGAGCAATAAGGCCGAGAACGATGCCAACAAAGAGGCCGCTGATGAGGCCGGAAATTTCCATAGCCTTACTCAACCATTTCTGCACCCAATTGGGCAAGAGCGGCGAGCCGAGAAAGAGCACGAAAATACTTTTTCCGATAGCCACCCTTGAGCATTGAGTCGGTAAAAATGCTTGTGATATCCACACCACTGTTCACTATTGGTACTGAACGGTCGTAGAGCCGATCAACCAGACTCACAACTCGTAGGGCTTGGTTTTCATTTCGAACCACATTCACATCTTGCAAACCCAACAAAGATAAGTTTTCAACCATGGGTCCATATTGAGCCGGGTGAACCTTGGATAGATGATCCAATAGCCCCTGCCATTCGTCAATTGCCGCATGAGTAGTTGCCGCACAGAATTTCTCGACTTCCGAGTGCGTGAATACTTTCTGGTTAAGATCAAGATTGCGCTGACGGTAATCGGGGCCTTCGATTCGGATCACGTCGAAGTGAGCCGACAACCCTTGAATTTCGCGCAGGAAATTATCCGCTGCAAAACGCTCTTCGCCCAAGCGGTCTGGAAGCGTATTGGACGTTGCGGCAACGCTAACTCCACGATCAACAAGTTCGTTGAGAAATGTCGACATAAGAACCGTATCCCCCGGATCATCGAGTTCAAATTCGTCGATGCACACGAGCTTGCGATTCGCGAATTGCTCGACGGCCTTTCGAAAACCGAGCAAACCAATCACATTCGTGTACTCAACGAAGGTGCCGAAAGATTTAGGCTGCGGCGACGCATGCCAAAGAGCGGCTAGCAAGTGAGTTTTTCCGACACCGAACCCTCCATCGAGATATACCCCTGGGCGGCCTTCAGGGGCCTTATTTTTCTTAAAGAATCCTTTGGGTGCAGGTCCTCCCACCCGTTGCGAGAACACGTTGACGCCTTCGCGCGCAGCAACTTGCGTCGGTTCATCTTGACTCGGGATGTAGTTCCCAAAACTGGAATCGGCGAATTGCTGTGGCGGGGTCAACTCTGCAACGATCTGGCTTGCACTGACCGACGGGAACACGTCTACGAGTCGCTGCACCCCCATACTTTAGGCCCAGTAGGGTTCATGCGTGAGTATCGCAACCGAGACCGTCGTATTCTTTGCCATCGCCTTTTTCATATTTGGGCTTGTCTTCGTGCTACTGGGTTTGTCCAGTGAGCGAGGCTACTGGTCCCAACGCGATCCTTCCGGAGATGCACGCAGGGCTGCCACGGGTTTTCACACGATTTACCATCGGGCATTCTCCATCGCTGCAGGCGAGTACCGGGCACCTCTTCGCATTGCCGCGATCGGTGTGGTGCTGTGGTACTTCGCCATTGCTTCGCTCATCATTGCCGTCATCATGGCCGTGATTTAAGCCTTCGCAACCGAACCATCTTTGTCGGGCTGACAGGACTTGAACCTGCGGCCTTCCGGCCCCCAGCCGGACGCGCTACCAAACTGCGCCACAGCCCGCGACACGAGTCGCAACCCTATCTCATGATTGCGAAACCAATTGAGCACCTCTAGCGGCGAGACCGCTTTTCACGAACACGCATGACGATCCGGATGGGAGTGCCGTCAAAACCAAAGTCCTCGCGCAACCGTCGTTCGATGAATCTGCGGTATCCCGCCTCTAGAAACCCGGTTGTGAACAGGGCAAATGTTGGCGGTGACGCGGAAACTTGGGTGCCAAAGAGGATGCGGGGCTGCTTGCCACCACGCAGTGGATGGGGATGTGCTGCCGTTAAGTCTGCAATAAACCGGTTCAATGCACCGGTTGGAATGCGGGAATCCCAGTTGTCCAGGGCTAATTCGAGCGCCGGCGCCAATTTTTCCACATGACGCTTCGTCTTAGCCGAGATATTGACCGTTGGAGCCCAAGCAACTGACGCCAAATCCCGATCAATCTCTTTTGCCAGGTATCCCCGTCGGTCCTCATCTGTCAGATCCCACTTGTTAAAAGCGATGACCAGAGCCCGCCCCGACTCAATCACCATGGTGATTATTCGCTGATCCTGTTCGCTCAATGGTTCAGACGCATCAACGAGGACAATCGCTACCTCAGCGCGATCAAGTGCCGCCTGAGTTCTCAGTGTTGCGTAATACTCATGACCGGAAGCTTCCTTCGCCCGACGCCGAATCCCTGCGGTGTCAACAAACCACCACAGCCGGTCTTTTATTTCGACAAGTTCATCGACAGGGTCAACCGTAGTTCCCGCTACGTCATCGACCACGACTCGATTTGAGCCGGCAAGGGCATTGAGTAGTGAAGATTTACCCACATTTGGCTTGCCAAGAAGCGCCACTCTTCGGGGCGCCCCTTCCTTGCTTTGACCCGAACCTGTTTCAGGAAGGACTTTTACTATTGCGTCGAGAAGATCGCCCGAGCGCCGGCCGTGCAGGCCTGACACCGGATGCGGCTCCCCCAGTCCTAGCCCCCACAGTGCTGTTGCTTCCAATTCCGCATTGTGATCATCGGCTTTCGTGGCAACAAGGATTGCCGGTTTGCCGGATTTGCGAATAACTTCTACGACATATTCATCGGATGTTGTTGCACCGACCATTGCATCCACCACAAACACGACGACATCGGATTCATTAATCGCACGTTCGGCCTGTGCCGCGATCTGCGCATGAATGCCCCGTGTGTTGCGCTCCCAGCCACCAGTGTCCATGACGAGAAACTTTCGACCATTCCATTCAGCTTCGTAGCTGACCCGATCGCGGGTGACACCAGGAACGTCTTCAACGACAGCTTCCCTGCGCCCGATCATGCGGTTCACCAGGGTTGATTTGCCGACATTCGGGCGGCCCACAATTGCCACGACCGGAAGATTCGCGGTTGAGGCCAGATCCGCTAAATCGGCATCAAATTCACCGAATTCCTCACGAACTGCAATGAGCGCAGCCGTGAGCAGAGCATCTTCATCCATCGGCTCAAAATCAGAGGTATCGTCAATAAAATCTGCCGGGTCACCCGGTTCGAATTCGTTGTCATCCATGTCGCTGCTCGCTCGCCTTCACATTTAAATCGATTTCACTTGATTCCGCGTCACTGCGACGACTCCCCAAAGTACACAGGTGCGTTGCCCAGGTGTGCAGAGGGCTTGTGAATGTGTCCTTAAGAATACGTCTTATGAGCCAGAAGGACCAACTGATCCACGACCTCTTCCAGGCTCAAATCACTCGTATCCAGTATCTGTGCGTCCAGGGCTGGCTTAAGGGGTGAATGTTCTCGGCCGGAATCCTTCGCATCACGGCGCTGCAATTCCTCTTGGGTTCGGGCAATCGTCTGCATGTCGGCTAGCGGGTCTACTTCTCGGCTGCGCCTTTTTGCTCGGGCCTCGGGGGTTGCGGTGAGGAACACTTTGAGCTTGGAATCGGGTAGGACGACGGTGCCAATATCGCGGCCCTCAATCACTATCCCAAAGTCCGAATTTGCAACAGCTTCACGCTGCAGATGGACAAGGAGTTTACGTACCTCGGGTACCGCACTGACCGCACTGACCGCTGACGTCACCTCGGGTGAGCGAATTGCGACGGTGACATCTTCACCGTTCGCTGTGATAACGAAATTTCCTGGGTCGGTCGTGATGTCGATTGCGGTGCTCAGTGCCTGCTGCGCCACTGCCTCCCCATCCTGGAGATCAATGTTGGCTTGGAGTACAGACCAAGTAATCGCTCGATACATGGCGCCGGTGTCTAACATCACCCAGCCAAGACGTTGAGCAACTGCCCGACTGACTGAGGACTTTCCTGATCCTGCAGGGCCGTCAAGGGCAAGGGTCTTTGTCGTCATTGCCGTCCTCGGGTGTCAAAGCCCTGCTCCTGCAGTCCACGATCGAGGGCTTCTGATTGGTTTACCGGGACGTAAAGTTTCACAATTCCGCTTGGAGCGCCCATGACGTGCTCGATGCGTACATCCTCGAGGTTGATGTTCAGTGAACCAACACCGGAAAAAAGCTCAGCGAGCGCACCAGGTTGATCCGAAATCTTGACGTTTACCGACTCAAATCGATTCTGGCCTGTTCCATGTTTGCCGGGAATCCGCAGTTTTCCTTCATTTCCCGCTCGAAGTGTGGATTCGATCCGTTTCCGGTCGTGTGTTTCAAGAGCCATGGACAACTCGGCTAGTTCAATGCTCACCTTACGTAATACGCGCGAAATCTCCGCAGCGTTCCCTTGTAAAATATCACCCCATAATTGGGGATCCGATCCCGCTATCCGGATTGCATCGGCTAGACCCGAACCAGAGATTGCAAGGTCGGATTTGTCCGCATCCAATAGTTGAGCTGCAAGGGCACTGGAGACCAGTTGCGGGACGTGTGAAATCAGTGCAACCGCTCGATCATGATCATCAGGGTTCATGGTGACGACGGAGCCGCCCATGTCGGTGACAAGTTTCGTTGCCTGCTCTTGTGACTCGGCACTGCCCTGGGTCAACACCCATATTCGATCTTGAAAAAGATCAGCACGAGCAGCCCCTGGACCAGCGATCTCACGGCCCGCCATTGGGTGAGCCCCCATGACCCGTCCGCTCTGGGTTAGTTGGGGATCAAATTCGGCAATAATCGATTTACGAACTGAACTAACATCGAGTAACAAGGAATCCCCGTAATTGCGGAAAGCATCATTGAGGGTCAGTGCTGCCGCACTCGGTGGAACACAGACAAAAACAATTTCTGGTCGTAGATGCTTCACCGCGGCGGTTTCGGGTAACCCCATGTCAAGTGCTTGAGTAACGTGATCAGAATTGATGTCCTCGATAGTCACGGAGTAACCGCATTTGTTCAGGGACAGAGCGATCGACGTGCCAATGAGTCCACAACCAATAATGTGGACACTAGGCGCCATGCGCGTCCTTGCCGCGAGATTTCACGAGATCTGCCCGCAGTACTTCGGCTCCGCGCAGGTACACGTGCTCCACTTCGCTTCGGCTTTGATCAGTTTCTACTTGCGCCATGATTCGGACAACACGCTCTAATGCTCCATCGACATTCATCTCCTGAGCACACATCAAAGGCACGTCCGTGAGGCCATGAATCCGAATTCCTGCAGCCGGAAATGCGCAGGTGAGATCAGGTGTCCCGGTGAGAAAAATACTAATGACCGCATCCTCGGGTACCTTGTTGCGATTAAGCATTTGGTCAATCAATTCTGCAACCGCTTGGTTCATTTCTTCAACACTATTCGCACTGAGGCACGTGGCACCTCTAATCGCTCGTATCGCCATTGTTGAAGTCTAATCCGGTGGATTACAGACCGGCAGCGGTATAAAGGGCTCGCAGCTGTGGCCCACTAATCACCCGGAGGACTCCCGGCCTTTGTTGACCCAATGCCACCGGCCCGATTTTGGTACGGACGAGCGCAGTCACCGGAGATCCCACAGCGTCAAACATGCGGCGCACGATTCGATTTCGCCCCTCATGAATGACCAGCTCCACCATTACCGAGTTCTTTGTTCGATCAATTATTCGAGCTTTGGTGGCCTGTGCCGTTCCGTCATCTAATTGAACTCCACCCGTCAGCTCGGCAAGTGCCTTATTCGTGAGTTCTTTTACGGTGGCAATGTAGGTTTTGTCTACTCCAAAGCTTGGATGAATCAGCCGATTTGCCAATTCACCGTCGTTGGTGAGAAGGAGTAGGCCTTCAGTGTCTGCGTCGAGTCTGCCCACGTGAAAGACTCGTTGTTCCAGCTCAGAGACGTAGTCGCCAACACATGCGCGCCCCTGATCATCAACCATTGTGGTTAAAACACCTTTAGGCTTATTCAGCGCGTACACCACGACCTCAGCCTTAGTTTGCAGCCGTTCGCCGTCCACGTGAATGATGTCGACTTCGGGGTCGACCCGACGACCTTGTTCGCGGACAGGCTCACCATTAATGCTGACGCGGCCTTGGTCAATCAAGATTTCGCATGACCGGCGGCTTCCGATGCCGGCTGCGGCCAACACCTTTTGAAGTCTGATTTCGGTATCAGTCACCTGAAGCAACCGACTCCAACACCGCGTCAAGGTCTGCGAGGTCAGGGATGTGTTCTGCCAGTGGCGGTAAATCTTCGAGTGAAGAAATTCCTAAACGCTCGAGGAAGAAAGACGTTGTTTTATAAAAAATCGCTCCTGATTCATTTTCGGTTCCCGCCTCCTGAATGAGGCCTCGCGTGAGAAGAGTCTTTATGACACCGTCAACATTTACTCCACGGACGGCACTGACGCGGCCACGTGTGACCGGCTGGCGGTAGGCAATCACCGACAGGGTTTCCAGTGCGGCCTGGGTCAACTTTGCTTGCTGCCCGTCAACAACCCAGCGTTCAATTAACGGTGAGCACTCGCTGCGGGTGTAAAAGCGCCACCCTCCGGCAACCTCCCGCAAATCGAATCCACGCATCGCCTCTGTGTATTGCGCTGACAAATCTCTGAGTGTTTGTTCAACTTCAGGAAGAGGCTCTTTAGTTATTTGAGCTAATTCCATCGCAGGCATGGGCTCATCGGTGAGAAGTAGCAGTGCCTCAATTGCGGCACTCAGGCTGGGAGCACCGAGCTCTGAGGCCTCCTCATAAACCTCATCAGTGACCTCTTCGGCTGATTCACTCATCGACTTCTCCTGATTCTTGTGTTGCAATATCTTCGGCTTCTACTTCTGCATCAATGTCACGCTCGAGGTCGAATTCGTCGGTTACCTCGATGTCACCTTCATTTTGCCCAACCCACCGCACCGTGAGATCCCCCAGTGGTGAGATTTGCTCAAACAGCACTACCTGCTCTCGGTATAGCTCAAGCAATGCGAGGAAACGGCCAACGATCAATAACGTGGTGTCGCAATCTTGGGTGAGTGCCCGAAAAGTGGTTGTTCCAACACGCCGAAGTCTTTCAACAATGATGGCAGCCTGCTCCCGAACACTCACCCGTTGAACGTGAATGTGTCCAAGACCAACTTCTTCAATGGGTTTGGGTGCCAGCGCCAGTGCAGCCATGGCTGCAAACTGATCTGGGCCGATCCCCAACAAGACTTCGGGGAGTAATTCCGCGAAATGTGGTTCAAGTCCCACCGTGCGCGGAAAGGATTTACTAGCTGTTCCCATCATTTGTGTGAAAAGTACGGTGATTTCTTTGTAGGCCCGGTATTGCAAAATTCGAGCAAATAACAAATCTCTGGCTTCGAGTAATGCCAAATCCTCTTCATCTTCCACTTCCCCGCGTGGAAGGAGCCTGGCCGCCTTGAGGTCAAGGAGTGTTGCCGCAACAACGAGGAAGCTACTGGTTTCATCGAGATCCCAGTTGTCACCCTGTCCACGAATGTGGGAAATGAACTCGTCGGTGACCGTATGAAGCGCTAATTCGGTTACCTCAAGCTTGTGTTTGGAGATGAGAGAGAGAAGAAGGTCAAATGGACCCTCAAAGTCGCCAACACGAACGGAGAATCCTTCTTTTGCACTTACGCTTTCATCGACAACTTCAGTAATCACCTAACAATTCACCTAGCAAGCACCTCGCGCGCCAACCTGCGGTAAGCCTGTGCTCCGCTGCTGGTCGGTGCAAATGTCGTGATGGGTTCACCCGCAACAGCTGAGTCAGGAAATTTCACAGTTCGGTTTATTGTTGTTGAAAAAACAGTCTCACCGAATGCCTCAGTTACTGACTCCAGAACTTCTCGGCTGTGCAGTGTGCGCGGGTCGTACATGGTGGGCAACACACCGACTATTCGAAGATCTGGATTAAGCCGTGTTACGACCTTCTCGACCGTGTCTTTGAGCATGGCCACGCCGCGCAACGCAAAGTACTCACACTCCATGGGAATGATGACTTCGGTGCTTGCGGTGAGTGCGTTGAGGGTTAGTAGGCCCAAGGACGGCTGACAATCAATCAGAACGAAGTCGTAGTCATCGATGACGGGCGCGATCACCCTTTGAAGTGAGTATTCCCGGCCAACCTCGCTGACCAGTTGAACTTCAGCTGCCGAGAGATCGATGTTGCTCGGCACAAGGTCAAGCCCGGGCACTCGAGTATTCACAATTACGTCACCAATATGACAATCTTTTTGGGTGAGCAGGTTGTAGATCGAAAGTTCCATTTCATTCGGGTTCATGCCCAAAGCAACAGAAAGGGCACCTTGTGGATCGAAGTCAACAAGAAGGACTTTGCGGCCATAACCAGCCAACGCTGCCCCTAAGGATACGGTTGATGTCGTTTTACCGACACCACCCTTTTGGTTAACCATAGAAATCACCCGGGCTGGGCCATGTTTTTCCAATGCGGGTGGTTCCGGGATGACCGCCAATTTGGTGTCTTCGAATTCCTCGCTCATGATGGGCACTAGCCTACTGTGTCCCCACAATTAATCCCCCGATTGGCGTGGCCGACAACACTCACCAGTGTGGCACCGAAGATCAGTTGGCTCTTGGGTGCGACGCAGCGTAGATTTCCCGCAAAGTGTCGACGGTCACCAGGGTGTACACCTGCGTGGTGGTCACAGAAGCATGCCCCAGCAGTTCCTGGACCGTGCGGACATCGGCTCCGCGTTCGAGTAGGTGGGTGGCGTAACTGTGCCGAAGGCTGTGTGGGCTAACGCCCGGGAGTTCGGCTTGTATTGCGGCTTTGCTGACGCATTCCCAGGCACTTTGACGAGAAAGTGGTTTCCCACGACGGTTGAGGAAAAGTTTGTGGCTCCCCGATCCCTTGCCTATTAGGTCTCGTCGTTCCCCTTGGACATATTTTTTGATGGCCTCAAGAGCATAGGTGCCGACAGGAATCAAACGCTGCTTATTACCCTTTCCGGTTACGATCACAGTCTCGGACTCAGCATCAATGTCATCGATACATAAATTGGTTAGCTCCGAAATGCGCATTCCGGGGCCGTATAACAATTCCA
>CAMAVT010000041.1 GCA_945861775.1 Bifidobacterium breve | reverse complement strand
CGCTTAATGTTGAATCGAGGTCGTCAACAATTTCGTCGGCGTATCGAGCGAATCCGTAGAGTGCGTGAACGTAGGGTCTTTTGCCAGGGGGGAGCAAAAGTGTTGCAAGGTAATACGTTTTCCCGTGTGATGCATTGAGTTCTCGGCATACTTCGTAGGAAGCAATGAGATCCGGATCAGTGATCCCCGCTTCTTTGTATTCCTTTGCGTGCAGTCGATTCACCTAGTTGCCCGGGACTTGTAATTGTGGTCTTTGCCCGTAATGCGTTCTGCGGCCAATCGCCCTGAGATCAGGACCATGGGGACACCGACACCAGGCTGCGTGCCTGAACCGGTAAACACTACGTTTTCGCCCCACATGTTGCCGGGACGAAATGGGCCGGTTTGACCAAATGAATGTGCAGCAGCAAATGGTGCACCGCGTTCCATTCCGCGGTCGGCCCAGTCCTGTGGTGTAGTGATGTTGTCAATCTCTATTGAATCCCGCAAGCCCACATAGCCTCGTTCCTCGAGAACCTTGTAGCACTCATCTCGGTAACGCGGGCCGATTTCTTTCCAGTCAATTGACGCATCAAGGTTGGGAGTGGGGAAAAGAATGTAGTAGAGCTCCTTACCTTCGGGGGCCAAACTTGGATCAGAGAAACTGGGATTGGTGACCAAGATACTGGGGTCGGTCATGAGTTTCTTTTCATCGATCAACTCGGTGAAAACATTTTTCCACGATCGACCAAAGTGAATATTATGATGAGCAATTTTTGAATAGTGCTGGGTGGAGCCGGCGAGCATTAAAAAGCATGATGGGGAGTAGTTGAGCCGCTTTACCGACCACGGCTCCGTGCCGAGAAGTTCCCGGTAAGCAACAGGAAGGTCTGGATTGAGAACGACAACGTCGGCCTCCATAAATTCACCATCTGTAGTCAGCACACCAGAGGCGCGGCCGCCGCTGTGTACGACCGATTCCACGGTCGTGTTGTATTTGATGCTCACGCCGTGCTTCTCCAATGCAGCAGCCATCCCTTTCGGAACTGAATGCATGCCCCCTTTGGGGAAGAATACGCCGGCCACCGAATCCATGTAGGCGATCACGGCGTAGATTGCGAGGGCGTCATAGGGGGAGAGTCCTGCATACATCGCTTGGAATGAATACACGCGCTCAGTGCGTGGATCCTTCATATAGTCCCGAACCTTTGGCGCGAGCTTACGAAAACCACCAATTGCGACAAGTTTTGCCAGATCAGGCGTGAGCAGGTCGAGGGGTGAATCAATATTTCGATCGATGAAATCCTTCATCTCGTATTTGTAGAGTTTTGAGACAAAGTCAACATATTTGCGAAAGCCTTGGGCTTCTTCATCGCTGATGACCTCGGAAATCTCCTGGGCCATTTGGTCTACGTCACTGTGGACGTTAAGGATTGATCCATCAGCATAAAAAGCGCGATATAGGGGTGCGACAGGTTCGAGTGTGATCCAGTCGTCCATGTTCTCACCCAGAGCATCGAAACAGTCAGCAATTAGGTCAGGCATTGTTAAAACAGTTGGTCCTGTGTCGGCGTGGTAAGTGCCACTCTCAGTTTTCATCTCGATGCGACCGGCACGACCACCAGGAATGGCCTCGCGTTCTAAAATTGTGACGGTGCGTCCCGCACCCGCCAAGCGCATTGCTGCTGAAAGGCCGGCTAGGCCTGCTCCCACAACGATAACGTTGTCGGTTGGGCCGGAAACTGTGCGCTGGGTGGGAAGTAGCCGACTAATCAGTGAGTTCGACATGTGTTTATAGGCTCCTTTGAACGGATTTGTGGGCAAGATCGGTAAGTGCGGACACTGCCGCCGGGTCAAGGGGTGCGGTGTTTAGAGCAGTCAAAGACTCTTCCAGTAACTGAGAAATCAAATTTTCGGTGTAATCGAGGGAACCGGTATCGCGAATAATTTCCCGCAGGGTTTCGACACCGGCAAGGGTTAGGTGTTCGTCACCTAAAAGTTCATGCAATGACTTGAGCTGATGCGGATTGGCTCGTTCTGTTGCAATTGCGATGAGCACCGTGCGTTTCCCTTCACGCAAGTCGTCACCTGCGGGCTTCCCGGTAACTTCCGGGTCGCCAAAAACACCGAGAATGTCGTCGCGTAGCTGGAAAGCTTCACCAAGAGGGAGTCCGTAACCGGTATAGGCGTCAAACACCTCCTGCGGGGCGAGGGCAAGTGCTGCGCCAATGTGCAGCGGTCGCTCAATTGTGTACTTTGCCGACTTGTAACGAACCACTCGTAGTGCCCGTTCCACGGACCCACCACCCCGTGCCTGCTCGAGTAGGTCCAAGTATTGCCCAGCCATGAGCTCGGTACGCATTTCATCATACACCGACTTGGCGGCATTGAGATTCTCTGGGGGAAGGCCACTTGTCAGAAGAAGTTGGTCGGCCCACGACAGACATAGATCCCCGAGCAGAATTGCTGCACCCTCACCGAAACGATCTGGGATTCCCAGCCACTGACTACCGCGGTGCATACTGGCAAATTGGCGGTGGGCCGCGGGAAGCCCTCGACGCGTATCGGAGCCATCCATGACGTCGTCATGGATGAGGGCGCATGCTTGCAGAAATTCGAGGGAACTAGCTGCAGTGATCACTGAGTCGCGCTGGCTCGGATCCCCGAAAGCTGCGCCCCAACCCCAGTAGCAAAAGAGTGGACGAAGGCGCTTGCCGCCATTGAGCAGGGTTTTGGCGCTCTCCCACAGAGGGAGCGTTTCGGGCCCAATTTCCTCAAGAATTGGCTTCTGTCCGGTCAAAAATTGGTCAAGACAGGCCTGTATTTGCGGACGGATATCCGCAGCAGGTGTTTCATCCGGGGCCTTTTCACTCACGAGAGCACTCTATTGCCTCCACATATTTTGCACATATTGGCAATCTCACCTGTCGGATCAACCCATCGAGCCAGATACCTTTGCCTAAGGACGGTTCGATCAAGAGCTCTAGGAGGTGTGTACATGGGGCTTGAAGAACTCGCCATGGGCACTTTTTTGGGTGCGCTCATCGTTCTGATCGCAATCTTTTCAGTTCGTTTTGCAGCAAAATTAGGTGTTCCCGGTCTGCTTTTGTACCTGTTTCTTGGTTTGGTGCTTGGAGCAACAGTCCCCGCCCTTTACTTTGATGACGCAACCCTTGCAACTGTCCTGGGATATTCGGCTTTGGTCCTGATTTTGGCTAATGGTGGACTGACGACCAAAGTTGACCAGCTACGTCCCGTGCTCGGTCCTTCGCTGGCGTTGGCCTCGGTTGGCATTGCCGTCAGTATTGGCGTGGTCGCCTTACCACTCATTTTCATCTTTGATTTTGATCCACAACTTGCAGTCCTTTTAGGCACCGTGCTGGCAGCAACGGATGCTGCAGCAGTTTTTTCACTTCTTGGCCGAATGCGAGTTAACAGTAAAGTCCGGACCTTGCTCGAAGCCGAAGCTGGATTTAATGATGCACCCGTAGTCGTCATCGTCAGTATCGTTGCAAGTGGATCATGGGGAGAAACGGCTGCGTGGTTGATTCCTATCTTGGTTGTTGCTGAAATTATCGGTGGCGCAATTATTGGAATCGCCGTCGGATATCTCGGTCGGTTTGTTTTACCTCGATTGGCGCTGCCAGGGGTCGGTTTGTATCCGATTGCAGCGTTGGCACTTATCGTGTTTTCCTATGGAGCAGCGTCCGTTCTGCACGCATCGGGCTTCATGGCCGTATACATCTCAGCAATTTTGATCGGTTCAGCAAAAAAACTCCCGCATCGACGATCCATTCTGGGATTCTCTGATGGGCTCTCGTGGATTGCCGAAATAGGTCTTTTTGTGATGCTGGGACTGCTGGCTGATGTTGGGCGTTTACCCAAAGCGATTCCGCTCGCCTTAGGAGCCATAGTGCTGTTGATATTTTTTGCCCGGCCTCTTGCTGCGATCGTTTCACTCGCACCATTTCGCATGGGAACGAGAGTTATTGCTTTTGTTTCGATAGCAGGATTACGTGGAGCAGTACCAATCGTGTTTGCCGCGATTCCATTGGGATTCGGTGTTCCCGGAGCTGAATTGATTTTTGATGCAACGTTAATTGTTGTATTTCTCTTGCTTCTTTTTCAAACGCCAGTTATCGCAATCCTCGGTCGCAAAATTGGCGTATGTTTACCCGAACAGTTGCGGGAGCTTGAGGTGGAAAGTGCGCCACTTGACGGGATGTCGGCAACAGTTCTGGGAGTTGACGTTCCAAAAGGATCGGCACTGGTGGGTGTTTTCGTCGTGGAAATGGGATTGCCGCGCGGCGCGCTGGTCTCGCTCATCATTCGTGAAGGCGTCGCTGAAGTTCCACGTGAGGAAACTCGCATTCGCGCTGAAGACCAATTGGTGATCGTGGCAACCCTTGATGTGCAAGCTCAAACGGAGGAACGTATCCGGTTGCTTTCCTCAGGTGGACGACTAGCTCGCTGGTACGGATTTAAGGGTTTGACTTCTTCGCACGACCAATAAGTTCGCTCGTTATTTCGGCGCCCATTCCGACCAAAGGGAGTCCGCCACCCGGGTGGCTTGAGCCGCCAACAAGGTAGAGACCGGAAATTACCGACTGATTAGCCGGTCGGGTAAATGCTGCGCG
This sequence comes from Bifidobacterium breve, assembly GCA_945861775.1. Classification (GTDB taxonomy): domain Bacteria; phylum Actinomycetota; class Actinomycetes; order S36-B12; family S36-B12; genus UBA4592. Next base: position 10,339 of record CAMAVT010000041.1, on the reverse strand, counting down.
GGGGCCGTTGCTCGAAGTTCCGTAGATGCTGCCACCCGGCGCCATCACTTCACGTTCCAGATCTGCGGGTGTTCGAATCTCCATCCACTTGATTCGGGAGCGAATATCAGTTCCACGCTCGGCCAATTTCTCTAAAATATTTTGTGCGTACTTCTCTTTGACTTTGGGCGCATCCCAATCAAAACCGTTGCGGGCGTTTGGATCATGGCGTGGCGCATTAACCAAGATGAACCACGATTCGGTGTCCTTCGATGGGCGCATTTGCGGGTCATCGGGGACACACGCATAAATTGCTGGATCGAGTGGGGGAGCCGGAGTTTTTCCAAAGATTGCGTCAAATTCTGCGTCATAATTTTCGGGAAACCACACGTTGTGGTGTGCGAGTCCCTCGGTATTTCCATCAAGTGCGAGCAGCAAAACGAAACCAGCGAGCGATGGGGAATCAGAAATTTTCGGTACTCGCTTTTGATCTTGCTGCGAGAGAAGCTCCTGGGTGAGCGTTGCATCAGAGTTAGAGACCACGAGGTCAGCGGCTATGAATTCACCCGTACCGAGTCGAACCCCGGACACTGCGGAATCGATCGTCTCAATGTTGGTCACCGTAACCCCTTTGCGGATCGCGACTTCACGTTCAACGCAACGTTTCTCTAGTGCTGTTGCAAGTGTTCCAACCCCACCGCCAATATGCCATGCGCCAAACACTTGCTCAATGTAGGGAATGGTTGCTAAAACAGCTGGCGCATGGCGCGGGTCTGATCCGGTGTAGGTGGCGTACCGATCCACGATCGTGATCATGCGTGGATCGGTGAAGTATTTTCGAGCGAGTTTGCGCAATGAAGTAAATGGCGCAATCGTGTTTACATCACTTGGATTGGCTAAAGGCAGTAATGACTTCCAGCCCTTTAGCGGGGACTGGAGGAATGGGCCGCGTGTTAGACGCCACATATCCGCGCCACGTGCGGTGAATTCACGCCACTGGGATTCACTTTCTTCGCCAAATGCTGCACCGAATGCTTGAGCGCATTTTGCCGGATCAACACCGGGAAGGGTCACTTCACTTCTATCAGGGAATACATAACGAAATGCCGGGTCAAGTTCCTGCAGATCAATACTTTCTTCAAGGCTCTTTCCGGTTTTCAAGAATAGGTCTCGGTAGACGGCGGGGAGGGTGAAAAGACTGGGACCCGTATCAAACGCGAATCCTTCACGCCGGTAAGTAAAAAGTTTCCCACCAACTCGATCAGCGTGCTCAAGAAGTGTGACGCGATGTCCCTTAACACTCAAACGCGCAGCAACGGCCAGTCCGCCGACACCACCACCAATAACAACTACGTGGGAGGTCTTGGGTTCACTCATGGGTTCACCCATTTAAACCGCTCTCCCTTTCCAAGAATTTTTTCCGCGCAGGTGGCGTGACCAACTCAGTGCATTGAGTCCAATGAAGGCGGCAATGGATACTGGTTGCGCAAAAGAATCAGGGGCAACGCGCGACCCGGTCGCCTTCGCAACCATCGCTCGACCAGCCACCCCGGAGAGGTATCCAACCGCTCCAATGGCTCGGGTCGATTTTTTTCTCGAGGTAATCATGGCAATTGGCGGGACGAGATAGGTAAATGCCAGCAGTGTATTAACGGTAACCGAGCCAGCGGGGGATCCAAATGCATTCCAGAGTGATTTTGTGTAACCGTTGACGAGGGCGTTCGTATCGTCATACATGCGACAGTGGGCTAGTTCGCTGCCATTGACGGTTACGCAATGAAATCCACTTGATTTTATCGATCGCATTAACGCAATGTCTTCGAGTACTTCCCCTTTGACGCTGGTGTGGCCACCTGACGTGCGGTAAGCAAGTGAATCAAAAACCAAGAATTGTCCATTCGCCGCGGACAGGGATGGCCTTAATGAATTTTCGGCAATTCCAATAGGCATTGTGCTCGCCCACGACCAGGTAACGAGTGGCTGGATCAAGCGCTCAAGGTGGGTTTCTGCGAGCTGTCGCGGATACGGTGCGACAAGACCGAAGTCTTTGGCCCTCAGCAGTTCAACACAAGCAGCAATTGCTGTGGGCTCAAGAATTACGTCAGCATCGACAAAAACGAGCACACTTCCTGTTGCTTGTTGTGCGAGTAAATAGCAAGCATGCGGCTTCCCCAACCAGCCCGAAGGTGGATTCACTTCATTGGTCATTAATGTGATGTTGGAGTTCTCGTCAACTAATTGCTTAACTATTGCGGCCGTGGAGTCTGTTGACTGGTCATCAAGAATTATAATTTCGACATCGGTCAAACCAATTTGATTACTAATACTTTCAATTGTGAGTGCGATGTGTGTTTCTTCATTTCGAGCGGGCACGAGAACACTGACTTTTTCGCTTATTGCATTTCCGCTCCAACGCGGTGAACGCAATTTGGTGAGATTAAATGCGGTGTGCGCGGTGATTGCGACGCACATTGCGCTGGCGAGGGGAAGAACTACCACTGAGGCTGGCTCCATATTCGCCACACCCAGGGAAATATGAACAGACCCATTGTGATTCCACCCCATAGCGCCACACCGATTGCTCCGAAAAATACGGCAGCGGCGAGAATATTGGAAAAATAAATCCAGATCAAAAGCGTGTTGGGAACTGCGTCATTGGCGATCTTGCGCGGGAGTAGGTTCAAAGCAAATGCGAGTGCGATGGCGCTCAAAAGCCAACCGAGGAAATTCTGTAATGGAATGTCAGGAATTCCTGGAAGAACCCAGCCGAGTTCATTCCATATCCAGTATCCCTCGCCCACCATCATGGGATCAAGGAATAGGTCCCATGCTGCGAGGAGCCAACCACCGATAAACGCGGTGGCAAGGGGAGTCGCCGCCATTCTTTGGGTGGCGAGCATGACCGGATAAGCCATCATGGCCCATGCCATGGGGATCAAAATCGGAACGCCGAGTAATGCCAAGCCAAGCTTGTCGGAGTAGTCGTAGTCGCCAAATGGGAATTGAGTAGTTGTCCCCAGCACCTCAATGAGCCAACCAAATGCAAGTGAGATGCTAAAAAATGACAGGGTCCAACCCAGTCCCCGTCGCAGATAGGCGTGGCTCAAACTGGCAAGGAAGAAAGTTGTCACTGTCATTCCCGTGAGGAAAGTACGGGTGTCCCCGGAGACCAAAATCCACAGAATCTGGCCCAAAATCGTGAGGCCGGTGAAAACCCATGGAACGTACTTAGTCCACGAGGGCCGGTTACCTCCACGATCGGAATGCGGACCGTTGTATACCCGCATGCTCATGAAACACAAGCATAGGAGAGGGCAGTGACCGTTACCGGCAGCACTCACGTAGGAGGAGTCTCCGGGTTTGTAGCCTGAATTGCCCGGTACGGCGCAGAGCTCATCGGCCCGGTTTACTAACCAATCCAAAGGAATTGGTGGGAGTACAGTTCAGTCCGAGGTTTATTGGCTAGTTATTTGCGTGGCTAGTCAATTGAGTTAACCGGATGACATCGAAAATCAAGTACAGGAATAGGAAAAAAATGACTGAGCAAGTTCGTGCAACGGTTATTGATACCGGTCAAAAATACGTCAGATCAGGAAAAATAATTATCGATGCGCCTGCCGCAACTATTTTCGCTTACCTGAGTGACCCTCGCAAGCACGCTGACTTTGACGGTTCCGGCACGGTGAAAGGAAATGTTCGTGGGCCCGACGTTCTGACGCTTGATTCCAAATTTGGTGTTGACATGCATTTAATCGTCAATTACCGAATCAAGAACACCGTTAAAGAATTCGAACAGGATCGTCGGATCGCTTGGTGTCACCCTGGTCATCACCGTTGGCGCTATGAACTCATTGCAATTAATGACCAGCAAACTGAAGTAATTGAGACTTTCGACGGATCAACCGCGCGAATTCCAGTCGCTCTCAACTTGATGAACGCCTATGAAGGCAACCAAAAGGCAATTCTCAAGACGCTGGTGCGATTGAAAAAGCTTGTTGAAACCGAGCAATCCGGCTGATCGAGCGGGAAAAATCAGACACTAATTTCGGCGGCGTGCCCACCGGTGATGCGCAGTAGTTCGTCATAAGTGGTTGGGAAAACATAATGCGGGTGACCAGCTGCTGCCCAGACTTCGTCGTATTGGCTCAGCGAGATATCGACAATTGTTGGTAGTTGTTCTGGGTGACCAACAGGTGCCACCCCACCAATTGCATAACCTGTGGCTGCACGAACGTCATCCGCTGTTGCCTTGTAAACTTCATCAGCCTCGAGCGCTGCGGCAACGCTATTGGTATTTACCCGGTGCTTACCCGAAGCCATGACGAGAATTGGGTTTCCATCGGCAAGAAAAATAAGGGAACTTGCAATCTGCCCAACTTCAATTCCTAAAGCATCAGCCGCCTCTTTGGCAGTTCTCGCGCTGTCATCAAGGCGGCGAACTTCGCCCCTCACGCCAAAGAGTTTCAGGGTATTGCGGACATGAATAACAGACTGCTGTTCAGTATCGGGCATGAATCAACATTAGTCCGGGTTCAGTTTGGCCGCGGCCCCGTGGCGTAGGGGGATTAGCCGGGTGTGTGAAGCGAATTTTGGGGTGGGGTTGACGGATGTCAGGGGTGGGGTTGACGGATGTCAGTGGACCGGTCTATCTTTGGACTTGTTCGAACAGATGTTCGATTTAATCTGTTTGAACTGCCTCCCGGGCCCGGATTCGCGGCTAGGCGCGGGTCTGGTCAGTTAGTACCGGCACATGATCACAGTCACCGGGGTCGATTCGACCCCGACCCCGGTGACTGGATTGTGTGCGGGTGGGTCGAGAGAAGCGGGTGTCTTTGTGGCACCAATATTTTGTCGATCAACCCGAAAGGATCTCCCATGGTGGGAAAGTTCACGCGACGCCCAGCGTTAGAGCTACTGCATTGCGCTCAGGGAAGTTTGCAGGAAGCCATAGCGGCACACACCCCACACGAGCGTTATGCCGCAGCGCACCTTGGCGCATTACGCGCCGCTGCAGCAGTTCTCGCCGCCCGTGCCCAAATAGCCCTGAACACAACTGGCGGCCCAAATGGCGGCCCAACAAGACAGCGGATTCGTAGCGCGTGGGAAGTACTCACCGAGGTCGCGCCCGAATTTGGTGAGTGGGCAATTTTCTTTGCCGCGGGTGCCCAAAAACGCGCATCGGCGCAAGCAGGTATTCCCTGTGTTACCTCACGGGAGGCTGATGACCTCGTTCGTGATTCACAGCGATTCATCTTCGAAGTTGCTGAATCCCTTGATGCACTCGTGCAGGGGCGCCTGTCTTTAGAAACCTGCAGTTCTGATTCACCTTCTCAATTTTTACGCGTGAGCTGAGCGAGTAGCCGTGGGGGTTTCGCCAGACTCGTTTGCCCATTTACAGGTTGCATCGGGTTATTCACTGCAATACGGGGTATCCCGACCTGACGCACTTGTTGATCAAGCCGCTGCCCTTGGGCAAAAAATTATTGGTCTCACTGACCGTAACGGGCTTTATGGTGCGGTTCAGTGGGCTCGAGCTTGTTTGCGCAATGGAATTTCTCCGGTAATAGGAGTTGATCTTGCAGTTGAGAGAACTGAAGCAAAAGTAGTCTCCGGAAGTGGTGCTCGCCGAACACCGGCACACGGTGGCCAGTGGATCGATGAAACAAAGCCGCGGGTAATTCTGTTAGCCACCGGGTCACAAGGTTGGGCATCGTTGTGCCGGTTGGTTTCCGCAGCACATGAACAACGTGGGGACCCAGTCCTTTCCTGGCAGGCGTTAGCCCAACATCACGCGGGAATAGTTGCGCTGCTTACTTCAGAGTCAGAAGTTGGACAAGCATTACTCACCGGAAGGTCGCATCATGCTGACGCGCTGCTTCGCCCTTGGCGAGCGATTTTTGATCGCTATCTCGGTCTTGCAGTCACTTCCCACTTAGAAAAATCAAAGTCAGGTTTATCAACAGCAAAAGCTGCTCGATTACTGTCTTGGTCACGGGAAGTGTCACTGCCCGCCGTGTTAACAAATGCTGTTCGTTATGTCAGTCCCGAACAGGCGAAAGTCGCTGATCTCCTTGATTCAGCCCGGTTGATGGTCCCTTTGGATTCACGCCACGTGGTAGGCAATAGCCCACAAGGATTTTTAAAGAATGCAGAACAGATGCACCACGTCGCTCAGGAGATTTGCCAACAGGGCGGTGAACGTGATGCACATAAATTATTGCGTGACACCCAACACTTAGCCGAATATTGTGCACTAGATCCGGCGCGCGACCTTGGCCTCGGTGATGTGTTTGTTCCCGAACTTGACATTCTTGTGAATCGCCCGGTTACCGAACCAGAATGCGAGGCGAATCACATCCTTTTACGCCGCTGCGAAGATCAGTTGCCACAGAGTTACTCACACCCACATGACCGATCCATTGCATCCCACCGGCTTGAAGCGGAAATGCGAACCATTACCCAATTAGGTTTCTCCGGTTACTTCCTTACCGTCGCCCACGTAGTTGACATGGTGAAAGAAAAGGGAGTTCGTGTTGCCGCACGTGGTTCAGGAGCTGGAAGTTTGGTCAACTACCTACTGGGAATTTCAGGTGTTGACCCTATTGCCCAAAACTTACTCATGGAAAGGTTTCTCTCACCCCTTCGGCGGGTGCTCCCTGACATTGACATTGATGTCGAGTCCGAACGCAGACTGGATATCTACCAGTGGATCTTTGATAAATTTGGAACTGAACGCATTGCCACAGTTTCTATGATGGAGACCTACCGCGTCCGTTCTGCAATCCGAGATGTTGGTGCTGCATTTGGTTTGCCAGCCTCAGATATTGACGCTTTCGCTAAAGCATTTCCGCACATCCGCGCTCGTAATGTGAAGTCTGCGCTGGTTGACCTACCCGAACTTAGACACTCATCATTTGGCAAATTAGCCGCAACCGGTGAAATTGATAACTTCCTTGACTTGGTTGAAGCACTTGACGGGCTACCTAGACATATTGCAATGCATCCATGCGGGGTTGTGCTCTCGGATCTGACATTGCTTGATCGAACTCCTGTGGAAAGTAGTGCAGCAGGATTTCCCATGTCCCATTTTGACAAAGACGATGTTGAACACATGGGATTACTCAAACTTGATGTGCTGGGTGTGCGAATGCAGTCGGCAATGGCCCACGCCCTCAATGAAGCAGAGCGGGTTACGGGGGAGCGGCCGGTAATTGACGGAACCACACTTGATGACAAAGCAACATTTGAGCTCATTCAATCAACTAAAACTCTGGGGTGTTTTCAAATCGAGTCACCAGGTCAGCGTGAGTTGGTGGGAAAGTTTGCTCCGGAAACTTTTAATGACCTGATCATTGACATTTCGTTATTTCGCCCAGGTCCGGTGAAATCAGACATGATCACTCCTTTTTTGCGGGCTCGACAAGGGTGGAATGCTCCGGTATTTCCGCACCCTGACCTTGCTTCCGCATTAACCGAGACTTATGGAGTTGTGGTTTTCCATGAACAAGTTTTGCGGATCTTCAGTATCTTTTCTGGTTGTTCGCTCGCTGAAGCTGATGAATCTCGGCGGGCCATGGGATCCCCACAGGGCCAAAATGACGTACGAGTGTGGTTTTACCCTGCAGCACTTGCGCGCGGCTATGACATTGACCATATTGATCGGGTTTGGGAAATTTTGCGAGCGTTCGCCTCATTTGGATTCTGTAAAGCGCATGCGGCCGCTTTCGCGCTACCCACCTATCAAAGTGCGTGGTTAAAAACCCACCACCCGGAAGCTTTTTACTGTGGGCTGCTCACCCATGACCCCGGTATGTACCCCAAACGATTAATCCTTGATGACGCTCGAAATTTTGGGGTCACTATTTTGGGTCTTGACGTTAATGCGTCAAATCACGTATTTCACCTTGAGCAACTCCCTGATTTGAGTTTTGGAATTCGAGTTTCTTTTACCGATCTAAAAGAAATCTCCGAGGCTGAGATTGATCGGCTTATTACGGGCCAACCGTTTTCTTCACTTTCTGATCTGTGGTTGCGTGCACGCCCCTCCCGCCCAGTCGCCGAGAATTTAGTGGTAGCCGGAGCTTTTGACAGCCTCTATGGTTTCACCGAGCGAAAAATGCGTGGGCAGATCACACGACGGGATTTACTTCTTCAAATTGCCGATCTTGATCGCAGCCATGGGAAAAGTGGGGAAAGCGCCTCGGTGGCGCAACTGAGTTTTGACGTCACTGATAGTGACAGTGGTGTTATTGCATCAGGTTTACCTGAAATGACAAATGCACAACGGGTGAAATCTGAGTTAGAGGTTTTAGGTCTTGATGTTAGCGGTCATGTCATGGACTTTTATTCAGACGTTGTAAAAGGTTTGAACATCGTTCAATCACGGGATTTGCTGAACTGTCGATCCAAGGAAATCATCTTTATTGCTGGAGTCAAAGTTGCAACCCAAATGCCACCGATTCGCACTGGTAAGCGAGTGGTTTTTCTTACCCTCGACGACTCAACCGGTCCGGTTGACGCAACTTTTTTTGAAGATGCCCAAGGTCCTTATGCCCATGATCTTTTTAATTCGTGGATCCTGTTAGTTCGTGGAGAGATCCGCAGGACTGGGCCACGGGGGGTCTCATTGCGCGCAACCGGCTGCTGGGAGTTGGGAGGTGTTAGGCGGTTGTGGCTTGATGGTGGAATTACGGCGGTCAACGAGTTGGTGCTCATGCACCAGGTTCCTGATCGTGGTACACCGCATAAACGAATTGCCCGTATTCATGGAAGCGGGTTTAGGCAGTCTGCTTATGCTGATATTAAGACCCCGATTGCGACCCCGCCAAGTAAGTTGTGGCACAGAAGCCCCGGGACGCCCGGATGGTGAAGGTATCAGTAGTCAAGGTCTTAGTAGAGATTAAGGAGCGCACATGAGTAGGAGTCAAGTGCGCCGCCAAACCGGAAAACTTGATTTTGGTGCCAATGATTCAGGTTGCAATATTTTGCATATTGATATGGATGCTTTTTATGCCGCAGTTGAATTACGCGACTACCCCGAACTTAAAGGAACACCCGTTGTTATAGCGGCCCAAGGAAATCGTGGGGTTGTTCTCACGGCGACCTACGAAGCACGTGCACTTGGTGTGCACTCAGCAATGCCCATTTCACGCGCCCGCAGAATTGCACCCGAAGCAACATTTCTCACACCACACCATGAGAAATATTCAGAGGTAAGCCGCAATGTCATGGCACTATTTGAATCTGTTACCCCACTCGTTGAACCGCTGAGCCTCGATGAAGCATTCCTTGATGTTTCGGGAGCCATCCGTCGGCTTTCCAACCCACTCACCATTGCCGAACTTATTCGAGCTCGGGTCGCAGACGAGCAAGGCATTACTTGCTCCGTGGGGGTAGCCAGCACCAAATTTGTCGCAAAACTCGCTTCAACAAGAGCTAAACCTGACGGGCTACTGCTGATCCCCGCAGATCGCGTAATTGATTTCCTGCACCCACTGCCCATCAGTGCATTGTGGGGAGTGGGAGAGAAAACAGAAGAGGTTCTGGTTCGCCTTGGTTTACAGACTGTCGCCGATATTGCAAATACTCCGGTGCAAACCCTCAACCGGGCACTTGGCCAAAGTGGAACACACCTTCACGAACTCTCCTGGGGTAGGGATCCTCGTTCAGTGGTGCCACACGAAGTGGAAAAAAGTGTCAGCAACGAACACACTTTCAGCAATGACGTTGATGACCCCACGATAATCCGTGCCGAACTCACCGCACTCTCGGACAAGGTTGCTGCCCGGTTGCGCAAAGCCGGTTATAAAGGCAAGACGGTGACGGTGAAACTGAGGTTTGCCGACTTCACCACAATCACTCGTTCCAAAACGGGTGGCTATACCGATTTATCCCATGAGATTTACGCAACCGTTTGGAAGCTCTATGAAGCACTTGGATTGCAGCGAGTGCGGATTCGGCTCGTTGGGGTGAAAGTTGACGGCTTGCTGGCAGCCGGTGAAGCACCCGATCAACTACTTTTTGGTGAGCCTGAGCACGGTCGCCGTGATGCCGAACTCGCAATAGACACTTTGCGTGACAAATTTGGTCCTGGGGCTGTGCGTCCGGCCCGAACCGTGTCTGGCTCACCAGATACCCCTAATGACCAATAAATCGGGATTCATCGACGATAAATAGTCCCAAATTTGATACATTTGTCGGAAATTAGGGGTGAGGGGTTGCTTGTCGAAGGATTCGTCATATCCTTAGCGGAGTAGGAATTAGACCAGTGAAGCAGATCGCACCGGGAAGAAAGGGGACCAGCGTGGCACTGTCAGAACATGAGCAGAAACTGCTCGAACAAATGGAACAGGCTTTGTAC
>CAMAVT010000040.1 GCA_945861775.1 Bifidobacterium breve | reverse complement strand
CCCAATTTTTCAAGTTCTTTTTGGGATCTTTCAAATGCTCGCTGCGGCCCGGTCATCATGATGACGGGAGCGACCCCTGCCGCGTATAACTCCGCTGCCCGCTCAAGTCGATCATTTTTGGCAGCCGCTTGGTTATTCCACGCACCTGGTGGGTCCCTAACCACGCTTACTTGCGTCTGGGTTTCATCTTCAATCTGCGAAGTAAGGACAATCTGAGCGGCAGCCCCAATCGGGATCAGAAGCAGCAAACTGACACCCACGGTAAGCATTAAAGTGAAAATGCGCGCTGGTGAAGTTACCGGTTCCAGAGCCACTGCCCCATGTTCACATGTTTAGCAACAAGTTCGGTGGTGCGACACATGTGAACAAGTGATCAGGTGATCAAGAAAGTGCTGCCCTTCCTGACTCAAGCCTGGCGACCGGGACTCTAAATGGTGAGCAGGAAACATAGTCCAAACCAATCGCATTGAAAAAATGAATTGATGCCGGATCCCCGCCATGCTCACCGCACACTCCACAAGAAATACCTTGGCGCATTGCCCGACCTTTAATGACCGCCTCTTTCACAAGTTCACCAACACCTTCGGTGTCAATTGATTCAAATGGCGAGACGGGGAAGATTCCTAAATCTAAATACCGACTGAAGAATGCGGCCTCAACGTCGTCGCGGCTGAAACCCCACACTGTTTGGGTGAGGTCATTCGTTCCAAACGAAAAGAACTCGGCCAACTCAGCGAGGTCTCCCGCCGTAATTGCTGCGCGAGGAAGCTCAATCATGGTGCCGATAGGGATCTCTAAATCAATTTTTTCTTGTGCCAATACGGACTCAATAACATTACTGACTTCGGTTCGAATGATTGAAAACTCCGTAATCGAACCTACGAGTGGGATCATTACTTCCGGTCGCGGGTTGCCACCTCTTCGTTTTTGATCACAGGCTGCAAGCGTGAGTGCCTCAACTTGCATGGCAAATAGTCCCGGCAACACCAGACCCAGTCGCACACCACGCATTCCCAGCATGGGATTTTCCTCACTGAGTCGATTCACTGCAGCAAGTAGTTTGACGTCGGCCTCGCTTACTTCACCACGCTCGGTGTCAACGGCTACTTTCACCGCAAGTGCAACCCGGTCCGGGAGAAATTCGTGCAGCGGTGGATCAATCAAGCGAACCGTTACGGGTAGGCCGTCCATCGCCTGGAGAATTTCCGTGAAGTCACTTTGTTGAAGTGGCATTAGTTCTTCCAAAGCACGTTTATTCTGCTCAGCGGACTCGGACAGAATCAAGTCTTCAATTAATTGCCGACGCTCTCCAAGAAACATGTGCTCGGTGCGCAATAGCCCGATTCCTTGAGCGCCCATGCGGCGTGCACGTTCAGCATCGGGTCCAGTGTCGGCATTAGCGCGAACGCCCATGCGACGTTTGAGGTCAGCATGAGTCATGATTCGGTCGACGGATTCGATGAGTTCTGCAGTAAAGTCGTCAACTCCGACAATTGCTTCTTTTTTGCCTTGTTCAAAAAGTTTGACGATTGGGCTTGCGGTTACAGGAACACTTCCCAAGAAAACCTCGCCGGTACTTCCATCAATTGAGATAACGTCTCCAGCGGTGAGGATCTGGCCTTGAGCTGTTGTGAGTTCACCTTTCTTTGTGTCAATCCGAAGTGACTCTGCTCCGCACACTGCCGTCTTGCCCATACCTCGCGCAACAACAGCCGCATGTGAAGTCTTTCCACCACGACTGGTCAAAATTCCCGTTGCTGCCACCATGCCGGCAAGATCCTCCGGCGTTGTTTCACGTCGCACCAGGATCACATCCACTCCCGCCGCAGCCTTGTCGACCGCAGCTTGTGACGAGAACACAATTTCACCCACCGCCGCTCCTGGAGATGCATTTGTGCCTTTGCCAATCAAAGTTGACGCGGCATCTACATCAAAGTGCGGGAATAACAGTTGGGCGAGTTGGGCGCCGGTTACCCGCAACAGTGCCTCGTCAAGAGTAATCACGCCCTCATCAACTAAAGAATTTGCAATGCGAAAGGCAGCTGCCGCTGTTCGCTTACCAACGCGTGTTTGCAACATCCATAGTTTTCCTCGTTCAACCGTGAATTCAATGTCACACAAATCACGATAGTGGCCCTCAAGTTTTTTCATATTCGACATTAGTTCCGAGTACGAATTTGGATCCAATTCATTGAGGTAGTCCAAGGGGTGCGCATTACGTACGCCTGACACAACGTCTTCACCTTGGGCATCAGGAAGATAGTCACCGTAAACACCCTGATCACCATTTGCTGGGTCCCTGGTAAACGCCACACCCGACCCAGACCCCAACCCTGATTCACCAGCGCCAGCGTTGCCAAAAACCATGGCCTGCACGTTCACGGCGGTTCCGAGGTTATGCGGGATATGTTCCCTGCGACGGTAGATTTGTGCTCTATCGGTATTCCAGGAGTCAAAAACGGCGAGGATTGCTCCAGCGAGTTGATCAGTTGGGTCTTGCGGGAACTCTGTGTTGGTTTCCTTACCAATAATCTCCTTGAATTCGCGGACAAGTTCCTGCATGGCTGCAACGCTGAGTTCAACGTCTGTGCCAACTCCCTCACGGGCTTTGGCAGCGTCGATGCATTCTTCAAATGGCTCACCAGAAATATCAAGAACCGTCTTGCCATACATCTGAACCAACCTGCGATATGAATCCCATGCGAAATGTTCATTGCGAGAGGTACTCGCTAATCCTTGAACACTTAAATCATTGAGGCCGATATTCAACACTGTTTCCATCATGCCGGGCATTGAAAACTTCGCACCGGAGCGCACCGAAACGAGCAAAGGATCCGTTCCGTCACCTAATTTTTTACCCATGGATTTTTCCAATTCGTCCAAAGCCGAATCGATTTGTTGCTTCAGTTCTGCTGGCTGGGTGCCACCGTCCAGATATACCTGACACGCAGTGGTCGTGATGGTGAATCCCGGAGGGACCGGTAATCCAAGGGAAACCATTTCGGCCAGATTCGCACCCTTACCGCCGAGAAGGTCTGACATGCTGCGGTCGCCTTCGGCAAATGCGTAGACATATTTACTCACCCGGGTTTGCTCCTTCTGGCGTGCGCGATGGATCACATCTGGCGGTCAGTGTGCCACTCAAGGGATGCCCGCGGGTCGTTTTCGGATCGGTCAGAATGTGAGGTTAACCACCACTGACGCTGAGTTCGGCCAGGGAAACATTCACCCGATCCTCAGCGGTTAACTCGCAGCTCTCCAACCAGCGATCAGGCAGGGAGGGACGGCGCCCACCAGAAGTTCGACCGCGTGGACCAGATCCCACCTCTGAATTGAAATCTTGATCGGGATTGATCTGGGCTAAGAGGGCGTCAAGTTCTGCAAGGGTTTGCACGGTTCCCAGCGGCTGGCGAACCGTGTGCGGGACACTGAATCCTTTGAGGTACCAGGCCATGTGTTTGCGCATATCGCGACACCCTTTTGCTTCACCGTAATCAAGGGAAAGTAATTCAGCGTGCCTGCGCAAGATCTCGAGGACTCGGCCCAGTCGCGGCTCAGTAGGCAACTCTTCGCCAGCAAAAGCTGCGGTCAATTGGGAGAACAACCATGGTCGTCCCAGACAACCCCTGCCAACTACCACTCCATCAGCACCGGTGTGCGCCATCATTTCCAATGCGTCGGCACCGGTCCAGATATCACCATTGCCGAGTACCGGCGTATTGAATTGACGCAGGTGGTCTTTCAAGTTTCTAATTGCATCCCAGTCGGCGCTCCCGCCATACATTTGTGCCGCTGTTCGACCATGTAAGGCGACCCAGGCAACCCCGGCTCGGGCAGCGCTCTCCCCCGCTTGCAAGTAGGTCAAGTGGTGGTCATCAATTCCTTTTCGCATTTTTACCGAGACGGGTACTTTCCCACCCGCGGCCTCAACCGCGCGTTCAACAATTTCCTTGAACAAGTCCCGTTTCCACGGTAACGCGCTTCCGCCTCCCCTGCGGGTGACTTTGGGTACCGGGCAACCAAAGTTCATATCAATGTGGTCGGCACGATCTTCGTCAACAATTATTGAAACTGCTTTCGCCATAACGAGCGGATCCACGCCATAAAGTTGCACCGAGCGTGGGGATTCGTCATCGGCAAAGCTCACCAAGTCCATGGTGGCTTCATTGCGTTCGACCAGCGCACGTGAAGTAACCATCTCTGAGACGTAGAGTCCTGCGCCTTCCTCACGGCAGAGTCGGCGAAATGCTCGGTTAGTGATTCCTGCCATTGGGGCTAGCACCACGGGTGGATCCACTACATAAGATCCAATTGCAAGCTTGGCAGACATTCCCCAAGTTTCGCATGTCTGATTTTCAATACTTCATGGCATAGGGCACACTCAGGTGACGTCTAAGGAGAATAATGTCGAACCCCACTACCCCACCAGTTCACAACGTGGTTATCGAAGGCAAAAAGCGATGGGCCGCCCTGGTCTTCCTCGCACTCGGTGTCGCCATGATTATTCTCGATGCCACGGTGGTGAACGTCGCAATTCCCACAATGGTCACCGATCTAAACTTGACGACCAATGACGCTGAATGGGTAAATGCCGCTTACTCACTAACGTTCGCCTCACTTTTGATCTTCTTCGGTCGCCTCGCTGACCGTTTTGGTCGAAAACTGCTTTTCATTGTCGGCGTAGTGACATTCGTTCTCGCCAGTATTCTCGTTTCTGTCTCGGATTCTTCAATAACCCTGATCACGGCCCGCGCTTTCCAGGGCATTGGTGGCGCAATGATTTTGCCGGCGTCACTGTCGGTGATTAACGCTGTTTTTGTTGGCAAGTCGCGCGCCGTGGCTTTCGCGGTGTGGGGCGGAACTATCGGTGGCATGGCGGCCCTTGGACCATTGGTTGGCGGATACCTCACCACCTATGCGTCCTGGCATTGGGCTTTTCTCATCAATGTTCCGATTGGAATCATTGTCATTATTGGTGTGATCGCAGTTGTTCCCGAGACACGTGACCTGTTTGCCCGCAAGGGATTTGATATCCCAGGAACTTTGTTAATCACGCTGGGACTGGTCGGAATTGTCTTTGCCGTGATTGAAGGGCAACGTTACGGTTGGATCCAGCCAATTGCCGACTTCAAGATTGGCGGTTGGACGTGGCCCCTTGACTCCGTGTCAATTGTGCTGGTTTCGGGAATTCTGGGACTTATTGCCCTCATCGTGATGGTTTTTGTTGAAAAGCAACGGATCGCGTCAGGGAAAGTTGTGATTCTTGATTTGCGCCTATTCCGCATCAAGAGTTTTGGCGCTGGCAATGGGGTGGCACTTGTTGTCAGCCTTGGTGAATTTGGTTTGCTTTTCGCAATTCCATTATTCCTGCAAGCAACGCGCGGCTATGACGCCCTTCAAACCGGATTTATCTTGACGGCACTCGCCGTCGGTTCATTCGCAGCATCCGGTGTTGGTGCACCACTTTCCCAACGCGTTGGCCCAGTTCGTGTTCTGCAAATTGGCATGGTCTTGGAAGTAATTGGAATTGCGGGACTGGGATTCATCTTCTCCGAAACCGTAACCGGTTGGAATATGGCCCCGTGGTTGTTCATCTACGGATTGGGCGTTGGCTTTGCCACCGCACAACTCACCGGTGTCATTCTCTCTGAAGTCCCTATTTCTGAATCAGGCTCTGCAAGTGCCGTGCAGTCAACTTCACGTCAGGTAGGCGCCGCAATTGGTACCGCACTCATTGGAACCACGCTGCTCATTGGACTTGGGTCAACCGCAGGTCACCTCGAAGATCGAGGGATTCCCGCAGCGCAGGCACAGCAGGTAAGTGACGCGGTTGCCAGCAGCGCTGGGCAAGCGATTCCATCACTGGCCGCCCAGCCAAATGGTCAAGAGCTGGTTGCCGGAGCTTCGGAAGGGTTCGTGACAGCGATTAAGTCCGTTTCCATTCTCGCTGGAATCTTCGTTTTCCTCGGCCTGCTCATGAGCTTCCTGCTCCCCAGAAATGCGGCACGCATTGAATCTGAGGGATATAAACCACCTCGAGAGTGATCCCGGCGACACGCAGGAGGTCACCGATCACCAGCACAACCGATTCATGCAGACTCCTATGTTATGGTAATGACAACCATTATCAATAAGGAGTAACATGAACCGCTCTGAACTCATCGCCGCCGTGTCAGCTCACAGCGGGGTTCCCCTCGCCACCGCCGATCAGGTCCTCGCCAGCATCCAAGCCGTGGTCATCGAGTCCCTCCTGAAAGAAGAAAAAGTCACCATCCCTGGTTTTCTTACTCTCGACGTTGTCGAACGCAGTGCGCGAACCGGGCGAAACCCCAAGACCGGCGCGCCATTGGATATTTCCGCACGCAAGGCCGTTCGCATTGCCGCCGGACACGGGCTAAAGCGAGCTGTCTCTGAGCTTCCAGTTTCTGGAAACTAGCGGTGAACCACGACCATCAAGGCCAGTCGGGTTCACAAGGCTCACAAGGCTCAGACACAATCGACCAACGGGGTATCCCCACAAACGCGTGCGTTGTTTGTGGCGGCAATGTAATGGTGGTGAAGGTCGTTTTTGAGGACTATGAAATAGCGGGTTACCTTCTCGATGCAGAATGCGCGGATTGCGGCAGCCTACTCACAGCCCCATGCCCCCTGGATCGACCTGAGGGACACATTGAGGATTGGAACAACTAGACCGGGAGGCGCTCGCTCAACCAGCCAGTGAGTGCATCTATTCCGATGCGCTCTTGAGCCATGGTGTCCCGATCGCGAATTGTCACTGCCTGGTCCTCGAGTGAGTCAAAGTCGACCGTGATGCAGAAAGGCGTACCGATCTCGTCTTGTCTGCGGTAACGGCGACCGATCGCACCTGCGTCATCAAAATCAACATTCCAGCGTTTGCGCAACTCTGATGCGATCGCCTGCGCTTTGGGTCCAAGATCGGCATTTCGCGAGAGTGGCAATACTGCTGCCTTAACGGGTGCCAGACGTGGATCAAAACGCAAAACCGTCCGGGTGTCAACGCCACCTTTTGAGTTTGGTGCTTCATCTTCGTCGTAAGCGTCCAGCATGAATGCCAAAACTGCGCGAGTCAGACCTGCGGCGGGTTCAATCACATAAGGTGTCCAGCGCTCACCGGACTCCTGATCAAAGTAACTCAAATCAGTTCCGGAGTGCTCACTGTGGGTTTTGAGGTCAAAGTCGGTGCGGTTTGCAACGCCCTCTAGTTCTGCCCACTCGCTCCCAGCGAACCTAAATCGGTATTCAATATCAACGGTGCGCTTTGAATAGTGGCTGAGCTTTTCTTTGGGGTGTTCAAAGCGTCGCATATTTTCTGGGTTTATGCCCAAATCTACGTACCAGTTCCAGCGTTGATCCAGCCAGTAGTCGTGCCACTCTTCATCGGTTCCGGGCTTTACAAAGAATTCCATTTCCATTTGTTCAAATTCACGGGTTCGAAAAATGAAGTTGCCTGGCGTAATCTCATTGCGGAAACTCTTACCCGTTTGACCTATTCCAAATGGTGGCTTTTTGCGGGCCGCGGTCATCACGTTAAGGAAGTTGACAAAAATTCCTTGGGCAGTTTCTGGGCGCAGGTAGTGAACCGCGCCTGCATCTTCGACGGCCCCGATGGATGTGCGCAGCATTCCGTTAAAGTCACGCGGTTCAGTGAACTGACCTTTCGTGCCACAGTTCACGCAATTGATGTCGTCAAGACCGTTAGCGGCGACTTTGCCATGCTTTTCTTCGTATGCATCGAGTAATTGGTCGGCCCGGTAACGCTTATGGCAGTTCTTGCATTCGGTCAACGGGTCAACAAATGCATTGACGTGACCTGAGGCCTCCCATACTTGGGGCGCCAAAATGACGGAGGAGTCAAGCCCCACCACGTCATCGCGTTGGCGAACGACCGCCTGCCACCACTGCTTGCGCACGTTCTCTTTGAGTTCAACGCCATTGGGACCGTAATCCCAAGCGGAGCGACTACCGCCATAAATCTCTGAGGACTGAAATACAAATCCACGGCGCTTGGCAAGGTTTACGACTGCGTCAACACGATCCATGGGGAGAGTCTAATGGTGGGCTTTAAGCACCCATTGCCTTCGATCGCTGATCAAGAAGGGCCTGGGCAGCCTGAAGATCAATGACGTCAAAATCTGTGTAGTGCCAGGCGAGTGATCGCGCGCCAAGCGGTGACTGGACCGAGACGATATCTGTGAAAAGAAACTGCAATTGGTTCATGGCCGTTCGGGGACAGACCGGAACGGCTAACACCAGCTCGGATACGTTCAAGGATGTAAGCCATTGACCACACATCTTTGCCGCGGTGCCCGTTTCAACACCGTCGTCAACCAGGATTACCCGCTTACCCTCAACCAAGCTTTTGTCGAAACTGGAAAGAAAATCTGGGTCGAGCACCACGGATTCATCGGTTCTCATTAATTGGATGCCAAAAAGTTCACGTGCCCCCACAACGCTCTCAATTCCAAGGGCGACAGGTACGCCGTTGGGCAGGACGCACGCAATCAGTGCATCAGAAATTAAATCCGAGTGCTGTTCCCGCAGCAGGGATCCCAATTCGATCCCAGCGTCAAATAGGTTCTCAAATTTAGCGCTCACCGTGAATACTTCCACGATCAAATGTTTGTGCATCAAGGGCTAGTGAACTTGTTCCACTTTCAACCCGCTCCGATTGAGAATCCATAATTATTTCCACCGTAACCGAGTCCTTGGTAAACGTTGACAGAAAAGGTATTACTTCAAGTTTTACTTCATAGCGACTGAGGAATTTGCGGTACGCGCCAACGTCAGCCCACCTGTGAATCAGAGTGAAATCCTCGAGTGAATCGGTGGACTGACCAAGCTCACTCGATAAAAAGCCGGGTGACTGGGCGCACAGCTCCCCCATGCGCTCATAGCCCTGCTCGAATTGAACTCTCGCACCTCCAGGCACAACCAATTGCACGATGACAGCAATGGTGTTGGGTGCAGTGTTCATAAAATCTGGCAGGCTCATCTGTGAACATTAACGCGCACTAGAGTTTGCCCAGCGTTGGGTTTTCACTCATACAGGTTTTCACACCGACAGGCTCTCATCAGGAAGGACTAGCCGTGGCCAGGGACAAGAAGGAACCAAAAGGTACCGGTGGAGTGCGTGGTCCTGGCGGCCCTCAGTTCACCCCCAGAGGCAGCCAGCCGGCAACACCTCGCGTGCCCAATGCGCCTCAATACTCGTCAAGTCCACGACGGGCTGCCTTTGAGCGCAAAAGTTTCCCGGTGCTGGCACGTGTTACCGCGGCCCCACGCTGGCTCCTGATTATTGGCCTTGGCTCCTCATTGCTTCTGGGTTTGATCCTTACGGATGCATGGGCTTGGTTGGGTGGCGTCTTCCTGCTCTTCGTTGCTGCATTCCTTGGCTGGCTTCTCGCCCTGTCCTGGCCTTTACTGAGTTCGGGTCGTCGCTTTATCCGAATTTTGGTCGTTGGCGCCCTTGTCGGAATGTCAATTCTCAAATTCGGTGGCTCATTTTAATTTTTATTGCATTTGACAATCATTATCATTAAGTCTATGTTGGCTATATGACCACAACAAAAATTGCCCTCCTGAGTGCCCTTGCTGCCGGAGCCCTAGTCCTGTCCGCCTGCTCAGGTTCAGAAACCACCACCACTGAATCAACGAGTGCTCCAAGCGCCGTCGAGAGCGCATCAGAATCGGCGGATGCTGTTGAAGCCGCTGGGGGCGCTTCAGTAGTGGCAACTACCACAATGCTCGGGGATGTAACAGGTGAAATTGTTCTCTGCGCCGGTGGAAATGTTGAAGTCCTAATGCCCAATGGTGTCGACCCACATGATTTCTCGGCCTCATCAGATCAAATCGCATCCATGATCGGCGCAGACCTAGTAGTTGTAAACGGTCTCGGACTGGAAAGCGGATTGACCGACTCTCTGGCCAATGCAACGAGCGACGGCGCCAATGTCTTCGAAGTTGCACCTCTACTTGACCCCATTGAATTCGGAGCTGGATCACATTCTGAAGAGGGTCACTCAGACGAGGAGGGTCACTCAGACGAGGAGGGTCACGACGATCACGGATCATTAGATCCACATTTCTGGTTTGACATGAATCGAATGGCAAAAGCCGCTGAGCTCATTGGTGCTGAACTCACCACAGCAACGGGCGATGAGGCGTACACCACGTGTGCGCAGGCAACGGCAACGCAAATCCGCGCAGCCGAAGGAGAGGTTCGCGCATTACTCGAATCAGTCCCTGCCGACCAGCGAATCCTTGTCACCGACCACGAAGCACTGGGATACCTAGCGGATGTTTACGGTTACGAGATTGCAGGAACGGTAATCCCAGCGGGAACCACCTTGGCCGAGCCCAGTTCAGCAGATCTGGCTGCACTTGTTGCGACCATTAAAGCCGAGGGTATTACTGCAATTTTCTCAAACACATCTTCGCCAACCGCGTTGGCTGAAGCCGTTGCTGCAGAGTCGGGCACCAACATCAAAGTTATTCCACTTTACGTTGAGAGCCTTGGAGAGCCCGGCTCACCTGCAGCCACTTACGTTGACATGATGCGTACCAATGCGCAGTTGATAGCGGAGGGTCTGCAAGGCTGACCCGGTGGAATGGTTTCTTGACCCGTTTGCTCTCGGGTTTCAACAGCGTGCATTAGCCGGCGGGATTCTCGCTGGATTGATGACAGCAGTTGTCGGAACATGGTTGGTCCTTCGTGGCATGAGCTTCTTTGGTGACGCTTTTGTTCACGGGATTGTCCCCGGTGTTGCAGCCGCAGTTGTCTTTGACATCAATCCACTTCTCGGCGCTGCCGCCGCCGCACTCGTCATGGTGCTTGCCATTGAACTGGTAAATAGACAGACGGCGCTGGGTGAAGATACGTCGATCGGTTTGCTTTTCGTCGGAATGTTGGCACTGGGCGTGATCATTATTTCTCGGGTTGATTCATATTCGGGGAGTCTCACCACGATCTTGTTTGGCGATGCCCTGGGCGTTACCTCCCAAGATTTGATCATTCAAGCCGTCTTGGCCGTGGTTGTCATCTCAGCGGCCACCCTGTTTTACCGACCGCTACTCGCCTTGTCGTTTAACGCTGATAAAGCTCAACTATGGGGCCTAAATCCGAAACGGGCGCATGCTGCTTTGCTGGTTCTGATTGCCGCCGCCGTAATCGGTAGTTTCCAATCTGTGGGAACACTTCTCGTGTTTGGTCTACTCGTTGGACCTCCCGCGACCGCGGCTCTCGTCTCACGAACTGTTCCGCGCATGATGCTCACCGCGGCGATTATTTCAGTTTTTTCCGTCTGGATCGGTCTGACCTTGAGCTACCACCTCAACACGGCCGGATCCGCCACCATGGCCATCGTCCCCATCGTGCTTTTCTTCATCGTTTTGGCATTCACACGTTTGCGAACACATCGACGGGAGAGGGTGTTGTCCCATGCCTAATGTTGTCGTTGGCCACAATGTTGTCATTACTCGCGGATCACAAATTGCAATTGCGGCATCAGATTTCACCATTCCACAGGGAAAAATCACCGCGATCATCGGGCCCAACGGAAGCGGAAAATCAACACTGCTCCACGCAATCGCCGGACTGCTCCCTGTTAGTAGCGGCACGCTTACCGTGCTCGATGAAACACCGGTGGCGAGCCAGCCCCGGATTTCCTATGTCCTGCAATACACAACTGTGCCCACTGGTACCCCACTCACGGTGGCGGAGGCGGTCGCTATGGCGAGATACCCAGGGTTGGGACTATTTGGCAGACCTTCACGCGAAGATAAAAAGTATGTGACCTCCGCTATGGAACGGTTGAAAATCACGGATCTCGCAAAAAGACACCTAACCGAACTCTCCGGTGGTCAGAGACAGCGAGTGTATGTTGCCCAAGGAATCGCTCAAGATCACGCAATTCTGTTATTAGATGAACCCCTTACCGGTTTGGACATTACCTCCGCCAAAACAATTGACTCGATTATTCACGAGGAACCAGATCGCGGTTGCTCTGTGGTGTTAACCACCCACGATCTCGAGGAGGCCCGGGCGGCTGACCACGTGATTCTTACCGCCGGACGCGTTGTGGCATTTGGTAAACCCCAAGACGTATTGACCACGGAGAATCTCACCAATGCATACGGACTGGGATCCCTACACGAGCACCAATCCACGGACCTCATATTGCCTGCCGAGCACCACCTCGGTGACCATTCGCATTAAGGTCTCTCATATGGCAACCGTAGGAATCCGCACCACTAAGCAGCGCACGGCGGTCGCCGAAGCCTTAACTGAATTAGACGATTTTCGATCAACCCAAGAAATCCACGAATACTTGCGGGAGCGTGGTGACAGTGTTGGTCTTGCCACGGTGTACCGCACTTTGCAATCACTCAGCGCAGCGGGAGACGTAGACGTTATCGTGCGCGAAGATGGCGAATCGGTTTACCGACTCTGCAGCGAAGCGCATCATCATCATTTAGTGTGCCGCAAATGCGGGTTCACCGTTGAAGTAGAAGGACCGGCTGTAGAGCGTTGGGCTGAATCCGTCTCAACAACCCACGGATTCACTGAAGTAAGTCATACATTTGAAATCTTTGGGCTTTGCCCCAACTGCAGTTAGGTGGCCCCGCCATAACGCCGATTCCGGGAGGCGTAGATCTCACATGCTTCCCACAATTGCCTACGGTCAAAGTCCGGCCAAAGCGTCTCGAGGAAAACAAATTCGGCATAGGCCGACTGCCAGATGAGAAAATTACTCATTCGCTGCTCACCAGAACTGCGCACAAATAAATCTACGTCAGGCATGTCGCTTTCATCCAGATGCGCTGCAATCATGCGCTCGGTGATTTTTCCTGGATCGATTTTTCCCGCTGCAACCTTGGCGGCAATTTGCTGAACAGCGTCGGTGATCTCAGCCCTGCCGCCGTAGTTGACACACATGGTGAGGGTTAATTTGTTGTTCTTTGCCGTTAACGCTTCGGCTTCTTCTAGCTCTTTGATCACACTTCGCCACAGTTTGGGTCGGCGGCCCGCCCAACGGATACGGACGCCGAGGTCATTAAGTTCATCGCGTCGCCGACGGATGACATCTCGGTTGAATCCCATGAGGAAGCGCACTTCCTCCGGTGACCTGCGCCAATTCTCCGTCGAAAAAGCGTAAGCCGAGAGCCAACCTACCCCGAGTTCAAGTGCGCCATGCACACAATCAAGCAGGCTTGCCTCACCAGCTTCGTGTCCGGCCGTTCGCGGTAATCCACGCTCTTGGGCCCAACGTCCGTTGCCATCCATGACGATTGCAATATGTGCGGGAATCGCATTCTTCGGAAATTTGGGAGGCTTCGCTCCACTGACATGGGCCGGTGGCGGTGTGAAAGATTTCTTCACGCCACTCCTCCTACGTTTGCAGGTCTCGCGGTTTTACGGTCAACCAATGGGAGTGATTTCAAGCCACGATCAAGGTGCCATTGCAGGAATGCCGCGATCAGCCCACTTGCTTCCGTGCGGGAACGCGCTTCACTGGAGTCCACGCGCTCCCATTCACCGGATAACAGTGCTCCCAACAACTCGATAGTTTCTGGTTTGGGCGCAGCGGAGCCGGGTGGTCGACACACATCACAGACAATCCCACCCGCAGCAATTGCAAAAGCCCGATGCGGTCCCCCACTCCCGCACTGGGCGCAGTCATGAAATGAGGGCGACCAACCAGCGACAGCTAGTGATCGAAGTAGGTAACTGTCCAATATGAGTCGTGGGTCGTGTTCTCTGGCGGTAAGTGATCGGAGTCCAGAGACCAGCAACGCAAATTGTGGAACTGCCGGTTCGCCTTCTTGTGGTGTGAGTCTTTCGGCAGTTTCAAGCATGGCCGTACCCGAAGTCCATGCAACGTAATCTGATGAAAGTTGGCCACCCATTGCAGCAATGCTTTCGACCTGGGTGACACTCTCCAAAGACTTTCCCGTGTGCAGCAGGATGTCAACGTGAGCAAAAGGTTCTAGCCGGCCGCCAATTCGGCTAGAGGTTTTTCGCACCCCGCGGGCCACCGCTCGAACTCGCCCATGGCTACGGGTCAACAGAGTGACGATTCGGTCAGACTCGCCTAGTTTTTGAGCGCGAAGGACGACTGCTTCATCACGATAAACTGGCACACTACATTCTAGGCGGCTATGCACCGGTTATCCGCGTCATATTTCCAGTCAGGAGTGGCATGTCTGAAGAACCTAAGCGCAATATTTCATTTATTGCCCTTGAACCGAAATTCTTAAGAAAATCGATTCTCTTGGTTCTGATCGGTGTTCTGATATTTCAGGTAGTGTCGTGGTCATTCGCACTGCTCGCTGGTTTCCTATTCAACCTGCTACTCGCCTGGCTACTGGCAATTTCCATTGATCCAATCGTTACCGGACTCGCCGAACGCGGTATGCGAAGAGGGCTCGCAACCACGATTGTGGCCGTCGCTGGAATGGTCTTGATTGGTGGATTCATTGCACTTTTCGGTGGAGCACTCGCAACCCAAATCGCTGAACTCATTGCCGCCATGCCAGCGTTAATTTTGGACCTGGTCCGATGGCTCAATTCAACATTTGAAGCCAATATCGACCCCGTTGAAATTACGTCGAATCTCAACCTCACGACCGAACAAATCACGGTAATCGCTTCGTCACTCGCCGGTGGGATCTTCGGGGTCGTATTTAGCGTTTTTGGTATTGTCTTCAGTTTTGTGACCGTGCTGGTGTTTAGCTTTTACTTCGCAGCAGATAGCCCGCGAATCAAGCGATTCATTGCCGGTTGGCTGCCCCACAGTCGGCAATTAGTTTTCATCAATGTGTGGGATATATCTGTGCGAAAAGCCGGCGGATTCCTGATCTCCAAGCTGGCTCTGGCATCACTCTCAGCTGCAGCCCATATCGCTTTCTTCTATTTGATTGACATCCCGTATTGGCTGCCCATGGGAATATTTGCGGGATTAGTAAGCCAATTCATTCCCACGATCGGAACCTACATCGGTGTTGCACTCCCCGCGCTATTTGCGGCCTTTGAGCAACCGATTGATATTTTGTGGATCGCGATATTTGCAACGGTTTACCAACAGATTGAAAACTATATTTTTACCCCGAGAGTCTCGACCGCA
>CAMAVT010000039.1 GCA_945861775.1 Bifidobacterium breve | reverse complement strand
TTTTCAGAGAAGAGCACACCAGTATGTACAAAGTGGTCCCGCCCACGGTGAACCTTTGCGATCTGGAGCATGAAATCCTCGCTTTGTGGCAAGCAGAGGGTACTTTCGCGGCCTCTATGGCCCAAAGTGAAGGACGCCCCACGTGGACGTTCTACGAGGGGCCACCCACTGCCAATGGCGCTCCAGGGACCCATCACATTGAGGCGAGAGCCTTCAAGGACATCTTCCCGCGATATCGGACCATGAAGGGCTATCACGTGCTCCGCCAAGCTGGTTGGGACTGCCATGGCCTTCCCGTTGAACTCGCCGTTGAAAAGGAGCTCGGCTTTTCCGGCAAGAAAGACATCGAAAACTACGGCGTGGCCGAATTCAATGCCAAATGCCGCGAATCGGTCCTTCGACACGTTGATGCCTTCACCGAACTGACTACCCGCATGGGCTACTGGGTCGACATGGAACGCGCTTATTGGACCATGGACTCCCAGTACATTCAAAGTGTTTGGTGGTCGCTAAAGCAAATATTTAATGCAGGGCTTCTCGTTCAAGACCACCGGGTATCCCCGTATTGCCCACGTTGCGGAACCGGGCTGAGTGACCACGAATTAGCTCAAGGCTATGAAGATGTAAGTGACCCATCGGTTTATGTGCGCTTTCCGGTGAGGGTGGGCGCGCTCGCCGAGAAATACTCGAATTTGTCCCTGCTCGTGTGGACGACCACTCCGTGGACCTTGGTGTCCAATACTGCCGTAGCGGTCAAGCCAACGGCAACTTATTGCGTTCTAGCGACCGGGGGTCAGAACGACGCTAACCAGTACTACATAGTGGCGCAGGACCTGGTTGAAGAATTATTCGGCTCACCAATTGATGAGGACGGGTCAGTCCGCTATCAGGTTATGGAAACTTTTCCTGGTACGCAGTTAGAGCACACGTCATATGTTCGACCATTTGACTTAATCGACATCCCCGATTCTCACTTCGTGATCCTGGCTGACTACGTCACAACCGGAGACGGCACCGGGTTAGTCCACCAGGCTCCGGCTTTTGGCGCAGACGACTTAATTAGTTGTCGCGCTTATGGATTACCCGTTGTCAACCCGATCGCACCCGATGGAACGTTCATGCCGGAGACGCCTCTCGTTGGTGGCCAATTTTTCAAGAAAGCCGACACAGCACTCACCGACGATTTGCGTGAGCGTGGACTCCTCTTTCGTGAGGAACCATATGAGCACTCTTATCCGCACTGCTGGAGGTGCCACACACCGCTTATTTACTATGCGCAACCCTCTTGGTACATCAAGACAACCGCAATCAAAGACCGACTCATGGCCGAAAATGAGAAGACACATTGGCACCCTGACACGATTAAATGGGGCCGGTACGGTGATTGGCTCACGAACAATGTCGACTGGGCACTTTCGCGCAACCGCTACTGGGGCACTCCCCTTCCCATTTGGCGCTGCGAGAACGAGCATTTGACCGTAGTTGAATCACTCGCGGAATTGGGTGAACTTGCCGGGCAAGAAATCTCCGACCTTGACCCGCATCGCCCTTTCATCGACGATATAGAAATTCCCTGCCCGCATTGTGATGCAACCGCTATTCGAGTCCCTGAAGTCATTGACTGCTGGTATGACTCGGGTGCAATGCCATTTGCTGCCCAGTGGTACCCACAACACAATAAAGAAATTTTTGCCGCCCAGTACCCGGCTGATTTCGTTTGCGAGGCCATTGACCAAACCCGCGGCTGGTTTTACACCCTGATGGCAATTGGAACCTTGGTATTTGATGAGTCTTCATACAAAAATGTTGTCTGTCTCGGACATATTCTTGATGAAGATGGCCGCAAGATGAGTAAGCATCTCGGTAATGTTCTTGAACCTATCCCTCTCATGGATCAACATGGGGCCGACGCTGTGCGCTGGTTTATGTTGGCGAGTGGTTCGCCATGGCAGTCACGCCGAGTTGGGCACACCGCAATAGCTGACATTGTTCGAAAGAATTTACTCACGTACTGGAATACGGTTTCCTTCCTTTCACTCTATGCGCGAAGTGCTCCATGGTCACCGGCCGACGGGGCACCACCTGTTGATCAACGCCCGATCATGGATCGCTGGCTACTCACGCAAGTGCACTCCCTTAGCGCACAAGTTGATAGTGCCCTCGAGAATTTCGATACCCAACTCGGCGGCCGATTAATAACCGAATTTATCGATGATCTTTCCAACTGGTACGTGCGGAGAACGCGTAGGCGATTCTGGGAGGGAGACACAGCCGCACTAGCAACATTGCATGAAGCACTGCAAATAGTCACGCTGTGCATGGCTCCCTACACGCCATTTATTACCGAACGGGTGTGGCAGGATCTTTTCCGCGAAACTCAACCAGAGTTGCCTAACTCGGTTCACTTAGCCAATTGGCCAAGCGAGTCACAAATCGATTCCCAATTGCAGACCCACATGGAGCTTGCTCGACGGGTCACTGAACTTGGACGCTCAGCACGCTCAGCCAGCTCGGTGAAAACCCGCCAGCCGCTGGGTCGGGCACTCATTAGTGCACCCGGTTGGAGTGAACTCTCCGCTGAACTTGTCGCCGAAGTGGCTGAGGAACTAAACGTCCGAGAGCTACTCACACTCGATGTCTCTGACAGCAACCTTGTCAGCATTTCGCTGAAACCCAATTTCCGATCCCTCGGTGCCCGATTTGGCAAACAAACCCCCCTGGTGGCAGAACATATTTCACAGCAGGACCCAACCGAGTTGGTTAATGCGTTGAGAATTGGCGGAAGAGTCGACTATGAAATTGACGGAGTTGACGGAACTGCAACCATTGAACTCGCTGATCTCGTTATTACCGAAACACCCGTCGAGGGTTGGGCGGTTGCTGCCGATGCGGGCGAAAGTTTTGCGCTTGACTTGGAGATAACCCACGATCTCGCCCTGGCCGGGATGGCACGCGACATTGTGCGATCGCTCCAAGAGGGCCGAAAAAATGCTGGCTTAGAAATCAGTGATCGGATAAATGTGACATGGAGCTCGAATAACCCAGACGTCATTGAAACTATGGGTATTCATGGAGGTGAGATCTCCAACGAGGTGCTCGCATTGAGCCTGACCAAGGTCTCTGAAGTGATTACTGAATTCACCGTTTTGGGGACTCAGAGCGAAATCGATGCAAACTTTGGAATTGAGAAAGCTTAAAGGCCTCGAAAAATCCCAATCAGAATTTGAATTCCAATCAGCAAAATCAAAAACCCCAGATCCAATGAAACCTGGCCCAATCGCAGCGGTGGGATGAATCGTCGAATTAATTTCAATGGGGGCTCGGTGAGGGTGTAAATCCCTTCAACGATTATGAGGATGAATCCAGAGGGACGCCAGTCGCGGGCAAAAACCTGGACAAAGTCAAAAATCAAGCGACCAATGAGCACGAGGAGATAAAGGAAGAGGATATTGGCAATCCACGCGCCGACCGTATTCACTATCCCAACCTACCTGAGTTAACTTTGATTGAAGAAACCGTCTTGGGCAACCTGCGCCCGCGCTTGATCTCCCACATCAACGTTCACTGGTGAAAGTAAGAAGACTTTATTTGTGACTCGTTCAATACTGCCGCGACAACCAAAAACTAAGCCCGCGGCGAAATCAATAATTCTCTTCGCATCACTGTCATCAAGATCACCCAGATTCATGATTACTGGGATTCCCTCGCGGTACTCTTCGCCGATTCGGCGGGCATCGTTGTATGAACGTGGGTGGATAGATTCAATTCGGCCAAATTCAAAATTGCGCTGCGGCTGAGGAATCTGTGCGACATTGCGGCTGGGAAGGTCTTCATCACGACGAATTGTCCTGACGCTACGAGGCTCACGCGCCCGCGTCGCTTGCGGATTTGGGGCGGATTCATAACCGTAATCATCAGCGAAGCCCCTGGATGAGGATGCCCGGTTAGACGTCTGGACCCTGGATTCGTAGCGCTCAGGTGAGTTTCGTGTGCTTCGGGGATCGTCATATCCCCCATCTGTGCTTTCATCCGAATAGGAATCGTCTTCAACTAAGCCGAGATAGACAGCCATTCGGCGGATACCACTAGCCATGATCAACCCTCCTATCCTCGTCAACAAACATGATGTTGATAAAACTCACGCGTAGTCCCACTTTACTGCACAGATCACCTCTGTCCGAGGATCGCACTACCAAGTCGCACCTGTGTCGCACCAGCGTGAATCGCCTGCTCAAGATCCCCCGACATCCCGGCTGAAATTACGGTTGCTTGTGGGTAGGAGGTGGTGAGGGTTGCGGAAACATTTGCCAGCTGTTCAAAAGCTGCCGTTAATTCGACGCCGGAGCCGGGATGCGGGCCAACAGCCATGACTCCACCAAGTATCAGGTGCGGGGCTTTCTCCAATTCGTCAAGAAAGTCCGGCACGCAATGCTGACTTAAACCTCCGCGATGTGGGGCGTCTAGTGGATCCAAGTTGATCTGAATCAAAATTTGCATAGTCCGATTGGCCAATATTGCCGCCCGCTCCAGAGGGGCGATCAGGTCAATCCGATCCATGGACTCAACGACGTCAGCCCATCGGGCAATTGAGTTGAGTTTGTTGCTTTGTAATTGACCAATCATGTGCCACCGAATTGACCGAACACCATCGCATTCTTCTACTTTACGTTTCGCTTCTTGATCGCGATTTTCACCGAAAGCCACCTGTCCGAGGTCATTGAGGATTTCAACATCGGTCGCTGGGTAGGTTTTTGAGACCACCAATAAATCAACAGATCGACCCCTGCTTGCCGCATCAATACGCGCTCGAGCTGCTTGCAAATTGCGCTCAAGTTCATCTCGACGTGCTATTGAATTTCCCGTCATGATCACTCCTGATTCTCGCGCATAGTGATGATTATTCCTTGGCGCCCGGTCTTCCTATTTTTGCGATATGAAAAAAGCGTTTCCGGATTCTCAAATGTGCATTCTCCAACCACAATCGAGCTAACGCTTTCACGTGCTAATTGTGCTAAGACTCCTGCGCGAACATCAATCCCACCCGAAACGCTAAGGGCGGCCACAGAAACATCTGCAGGGGTAGAAGTGCGCACCGATTCCCGCCGATCCGGTGCAACGGAATAACAGGAGCCGCAGATTGCCGGGCCAACTACCGATCTAATTTCCCTCGCACCCTGCAGCCGAAGTTCGGTAATCGTGGCAGTAACGACGCCCGCAACCAGGCCCTTCCATCCGCAATGAACAGCGCCAATTACCGGTTTTTCATTTCCCCGGGATCCATAAAGAATCAGTGGGACACAGTCTGCTCCCATGGCCACCAATCCCAGATCGAATTGATCACTGACGAGGGAATCCACGCCGGGAACTGTTCCTGGCTGCGCTACCGGACCGATCGACTTACCGTGTATTGGCTGCATTAGGGCAAGGTTGCGCCCTTGGATCTGCACGAGACCCGCCAACTCTTCGAGATTGCGTGACACTGAACCTGGATCGTCACCGACATTCTGGGAAATATTTGCCTGAGAATAATCCCCTGTGCTGTGACCCCCTAAACGACCAGTGACCGCCCAGAAAGCTGGACGGTCACCAGGTGCCACCGGTGCAAAAACACCACTGGCAAGGGGAAGGATCATTTACTTCAAGAAATCGGGGATATCTAGATCATCGTCGGTGTCATCGAATGAAACAGCCTTGGGCTTCGTAACGCTTTGACCAAAAACAGCAGCCTCAACTGGCACAGATTCCTTTACCGACACCTTCTTGGCCGGTGGCTCCCCGCCATCAAAGCCAGCGGCAATAACGGTCACTCGAACTTCATCACCCAAAGTGTCGTCAATCACCGCACCGAAAATGATATTTGCGTCAGGGTGTGCTGCATCGGCGACAAGCCGAGCAGCTTCGTTGATCTCGAACAGGCCTAGATCACTGCCGCCAGAGATGGACAGGAGCACACCGCGTGCACCGTCAATGCCAGCTTCGAGCAGTGGACTGGAAATCGCCTTTTCAGCTGCCTGCACGGCACGATCCTCGCCACGTGATGAACCAATACCCATGAGTGCTGACCCGGCAGCATGCATGACGCTCTTGACATCGGCGAAGTCAAGGTTGATCAAGCCCGGAGTCGTTATCAGATCGGTGATTCCACTCACGCCTTGTGGCAAGACGTGATCGGCCTGGCGGACTGCATCAATGACTGAGATTTCGCGGTCTGCAAGTGACAACAATCGATCATTGGGAATAACGATCAACGTGTCAACCTCAGCGCGCAGTTCATCAACTCCTTGGTCGGCCTGTGACATGCGACGGCGTCCCTCGAAACCAAACGGTCGGGTAACTACACCGATTGTCAGCGCGCCCAGGGATCTCGCAACTTTCGCAACAACCGGCGCACCACCCGTACCGGTTCCGCCGCCTTCGCCCGCGGTGACGAAAACCATGTCAGCCCCGCGTAGGACCTCTTCGATCTCTTCCAAGTGATCCTCGGCCGCTCTTTTGCCGACCTCGGGGTTGGCGCCAGCGCCCAAACCTCGGGTGAGCTCGCGACCAATATCAAGTTTCACGTCAGCATCACTCATGAGGAGTGCCTGAGCGTCGGTGTTGATGGCGATGAACTCGACTCCCTTGAGGCCGACTTCGATCATTCGATTGACAGCGTTAACACCACCACCGCCAATACCAACAACTTTGATTACTGCCAAATAATTCTGTGGAGCCGCCATGGCCGCTCTCCTATTCCGTTCGTGTCGATGAAAGGGGGTCCATCGATCTCTTTAGTCACAAACCCTCAACCTCTACCAGAGGCTCAGCAATTGGTCCGTTTGTGGCCGCGCGGACAATAGATGGTCCAGATACCAAAGCGCAAGTCCGAAAGCCTTATTTTTCCAAAATATTTGAAAAATATTTATAAAAGGCCCATCGAAGGAAAATATTTAGGAGTTCTTGGGGCCCTTTTCATCCGTTGTCGTGGGCAATTCCGGAGCGCTGACGTCATAAATTTGGGCCCTAAGCCGAAGTAATGCCTCAAGAACCGCTGCTTTGAACTCGGGCTCATCGGCGCTGCCCCACCGAACTATCGACCCTGATTTCAGGTCTAATTCGATACTGTCAATGGTTGCGGCCCTAATCCGGACCACTTTTTGGGCTAGGTTCGCCGGTAAATTGATAACAACTTCAACGGCGGACACAAGGGGGGCACCGGATGCCTCAATCAGTGGCAGGCCGTCCAAATTCTGTGACTCAAAAATTATCCCTAGTGCATCAACTCCCTGACTCGGACCGGTACCCATGACACGTGCCACGGGAACCCGCTGGTCCAATGCCACAACTACCTCATTGGGCCAGCCTCGACGCACTTCAACGGATGAAACCCACGTGAGATTTGCAACCGCTTGGGCCGCTGTTTCGGTATCAAGTCGGGCAATTGGTTGATTGATCGGGATATTCGCGGCCACTCGTACTTGTGCAATTTGATCAGCCGACAGGGTCCCGCCAGCTGAATCGACCACCTGAACTTCTTTGACGCCAAAGACCGAAGAAAACCAGATCAACCAAATTAGTGCACCCCCGAAAATCACTATTGTGGAAATCGCGAACAACCAGATTTTTTTTCTCCGTTTATTCGCGCGATAAGCAGTGAAATCCTGAGTTGAGAGATCACTCATGCGGGCGTACCGGTTCACGTTCCCGCAGTCTCTCGACAACCTCGATGGAGATCAAGCCAATATCGCCTGCGCCCAGAGTCATGATTATGTCTCCACTGTGAGCGTCCCGAATCAAGTCTTGGGCGACCGCCGACCAGGAGGGTTCAAAAACTACACACTCAGCGGCGAGTGGAACGTTGGCAGCCATTGTTTGCCCACTCGCCCCGGGGATTGGCTCTTCACCCGGTGCAAAGACTTCAAGAACAACGACCCGATCAGCTAAGCCAAGGGCCGTGCCGAATTCTTGTGAAAACAAAGCTGTCCGGTAATAATGGTGTGCTTGAAATGCCACAATTAAATGTCCCTCACCCACTAGTTCACGCGCTGCGAGAAGTGTTGCGGTGATCTCGGTTGGGTGGTGGGCGTAATCGTCATATACGCGAATGCCGCCCGCTTCTCCTTTAAAATCGAAACGACGTCGAGTTCCGCTGAATTTCATCAAACCTTCGATCCCCTGCTGAGCCGTGTAGCCCATTCCGATCATGGTTACCAAGGCTGCTTGCGCGTTCAAAGCATTGTGATGTCCGAAAACCTGAAGTTGTATTTGGCCTAAACGCACACCTTGATGTGCCGTGTCAAAACTCCATCCCTGTGAAGAGGGCTGGACGTCGACCATATGGAAATCCGCTTCCGGGCTTTCGCCATATGTTCGAACGTCAACCCCGGCGGATCGCGCTGCCCCAATGAGTCGAGCGGCTCCTGGATCATCAATGCATACGACCAAGAATCCGTCACGATCCTTAATGCCCAAAGCAAAGTCAAGAAATCCTTGCTCAATGGCTTCAAACGTCCCCCAGTAGTCAAGGTGGTCTGCCTCAATGTTTGTCACGATCGCGATACTTGGATTCAATTGGAGAAATGCTCCATCACTTTCATCTGCTTCAGCAATAAAAAGATTGCCGGTACCTAAATGCGCATTGGCACCACTTTCGTTGAGCTCACTTCCAATGGCAAAAGACGGGTCTGCTCCCGCATGTTGGAGCGCAACCGTCAACATGGATGTCGTAGTCGTCTTACCGTGAGTACCCGACACGGCAACTCCCGTAAATCCGGTCATGATTGCAGTTAAGGCTTCCGCCCGGTTCATTACACGTTTGCCCAAGCGGGTCGCCTCAACCCGTTCAGGATTCTTTGCTGGGATGGCGGTTGACAAAATAAGCGTGTCGATCTCACCCACATGGGCAAGATCATGACCGATCGTGGTTTCAATTCCTACTGCGCCTAAAGCCGCGAGCCTGCGTGAGTCTTTTGCATCGCATCCGCTCACTTCTACACCGCGTGAGGACAAAATTCGGGCTATCCCGGACATTCCGGCGCCACCGATTCCCACGACGTGTACCCGACCCAAATCCTGCAAAGTCACCTTCGCCATCTCCTTTTCAACGCGAGCGCCATGTTCATGAACACGATAAACCCCAACGCGCCAATTCTTTGGCAGCATTTGAAGAGTTCCCTACATTCATTGCAGCCTGCATTCGGCTAAGTTCTGGTGCATTGAGGATCAGTGGTAACACTTCTCCCACGATCACTTCCCTTGTGAATTCGGAGTTTTCATATACACGTGCCGCTCCGCTGTCAATCAATTTTTGAGCGTTCCGCTTTTGCTCCCCGTTTCCAATGGGAAGTGGGATAAATACTGCTGGAATACCTACGGTTGAAATCTCGGCGACGCTCATAGCGCCGGCACGGGCAATGACTAAATCAGCCGCGCTATAGGCCAAGTCCATGCGATCTATAAATGGTACGGGAAAGTAGCTCGCTCCAGAGGCGTCTGTGATCTCACATCCTGTTTGAAAGTTTGCTCCCCCGACCGAATGAATGACACTAACGCCGGCCGCCAACAACTCTGGTATCGCTGCGATACATGCGGAATTTAGTGATCGTGCTCCCTGGGAACCACCAAAGACGAGAAGAACGGGACCACTTTGCGAAAGATTGAAAAACTCGCGAGCCGTAATGCGATTGCTCTGCCGGTCGAGTCCAACGATGTCTTCACTCAGTGGCATACCGATTACCCGAGCCCCGAGAATAACTCCGTCAAACATGGAGGCCACATTGGAAGTGATTCGAGACCCTAATCTATTTGCCAAGCCAGCAGTTGAGTTTGCTTCGTGGACTATGACACACAAGCCCAAACTCTTTGCCGCTAGGTACGCGGGCGCACTTGCATATCCGCCGAATCCAATGACAACATCTGTTTTATTCCTCTTCATAAACTTACGAGCCAGATGGATGGATTTGAGAAATTTCGGGGTAAATGAGATTGCTTGCGCATCTAATTTTCGAGGAAAAGGTGCTGACGGCAGTAACTCAAGTGTCAGTCCAGTCGGTGGAACCAATGTTGTGTCTAGCCCGCGATCCGTTCCCATGATGGTGACTTCGGCGCTGGGATCGAGCTCCAGAATGGCTCGGGCGGTGTTTATGGCCGGGTATACGTGACCGGCGCTTCCACCAGCCGCGAGGACGAATTTCATTGTGATTTTCCCTTTAAAAACTCGAAGTTAGCGTCGACGCATAGCAGAGGCTGTCTGTCTGCGCCGAATAATGTGGCGAGCTCCAGGCTCATTCCGGGCACACGCCAGTAACATTCCAATTGCGATCAGGGTGGGGATCAGTGAAGAACCTCCGTAAGACACGAGCGGGAGAGGGACTCCGGTCACGGGGAGTAATCCAAGTACGGCACCGATGTTGATCACAGCTTGAACAACGATCCACGACCCGACGCCAGCTGCGGCTAAACGCACAAATGGTTCCTGCGAATTTTTGCTCAACCTAAAAATCGAATAGGCTAAAATTCCCACCAGCAGCAGGACCGCGGAGGTTCCCACTAAGCCCAGTTCCTCACCAATAACAGGGAATATGAAGTCGGTATGGGCTTCAGGGAGAGAGCCCCATTTCTCACGGCTACCGCCCAGTCCAACTCCCCAAATTCCACCTGTTCCCAGGGCGTATTGGCCTTGTGCGACCTGCCAACCGAATCCGAGGCGATCTGACTCCGGATTAAGCCAGTTAGTGATTCGTTCCATGCGATAAGGCGCAGCCAGAGTCAGCATCCACACGAAAAAGAGAGCGAAACCGCCGAAGAGCACAAACAGGCGCATAGGAATCCCTGCGGCGAAAAGAATCCCGCACAAGATTGCCCCAAGCATCAACGTATTTCCAAAGTCACCCTCGAGTAAGACCAAGATCATCATGAGTCCGGCTACCGGAAGGATGGGGACCAAAATATTCCTCCAAGTAGGAATATGGCGATCCTTTCGAGTCAAGACCTCTGCTCCCCAAATAACGAGGGCGAGCTTGGCAAACTCGCTGGGCTGCAATTTAAACGGACCGAATATTTCGATCCAGTTCCGTTGACCAGCAACTTCATCGCCAATAATCAGCACCAAAACGAGGAGGACGAACGCACCTGCAAGGAATATCCAAGCGGTCTTGCGCCAAAATTGAATTGACGAACGAGCGGCGAAAATTAAAGCAATAACGCCACCGACAGCAAAGAGCGTCTGCCGCTGGGCAAGAGTGTAGGCCGACCCAGAAATGCGGACACTCTCCACCGAAGAAGCAGAAAGCACCATGACCAGCCCTAGGCCCAATAACAACAGCGTCGAGCCCATGATCAAGTAATACGTACTCAAGGGGTGCTCCACCAGCAAGCTGAATCGAGATGTTTTATAAGTTTCAGTGATCTTGTTCACTCCTGCGGATACGGGCCGGGTGCGAAGTGACATTAGTTGCCCAATTCATTCAATACGGCGCTGGTAAATATCTCACCACGTTGGGAATAGTTCGTAAACATGTCCCAGGAAGCGCATCCGGGTGCGAGCAATACAGTGTCGCCGCTGACCGCCCGTTCATGTGCGATCTGGACGGCTTCATTCATAGCACTAGTGTCTCTAGTGACCAGTGTGATTACTGGGACATTTGGTGCGTGTCGAGTGAGGGCATCGGCAATTATTGGGGCATCGGTTCCCAATAAAATTGCGACTTTTATCCGCCCCGCATGGGCTAGCACAAGTTCGTCAAAATCTTGCCCTTTGGCCAATCCTCCTGCTATCCAAATCACCGAAGGGTATGAAGAAAGGGATTTGTGGGCCGCGTGCGCATTTGTTGCCTTTGAGTCATCGATATAGATGACGCCACCGTTATTGGCAACCATCGCATTTCGATGCGGAGCGGGGTTAAATTCACGGAGGCCATCACGCACTGCCGTGGGTGGCACTCGATTTTCCTCAACCGCATTCATCGCACCAAATGCTCGAGCTAGCGATGCAGCGGCCAGTGCATTCTCCGTATTGTGATCCCCCACTGGATGAATATCGCTGACGAGTGCCAACTCCTGGGCGTAATCCCTGCGATTGGAAATAAAAGCGCGGTCAACGAGGGCGCCGTCAACCACACCCAACTCGCTCAACCCAGGGATGCCGCGCGTGAAACCGACCGCACGACAGCCCTCTAATACGTCGGCCGATTTGACCATGGACAAAGTTGCTTCCTCATGGCCGTTGTACACGGCCGCGTACTGGGTTCGCTCATAAATTCGAGCTTTTGCTTGTGCATATTCATTGAAATTTCCAAAATGATCAATATGGTCCGATGCAATGTTCAAACAGACCGACGACCACGGGCTAATAGTCTGAACAAATGGCAGCTGTGGGGCACCCACCTCGA
Source organism: Bifidobacterium breve (assembly GCA_945861775.1). Lineage (GTDB taxonomy): Bacteria > Actinomycetota > Actinomycetes > S36-B12 > S36-B12 > UBA4592. Next base: position 3,273 of record CAMAVT010000039.1, on the reverse strand, counting down.
CTGCAATTACATCAAGCTCGTCATGCATCACGACCCCTACAAGCGAGTGTCCAATATTTCCCGCAGCCTCGGTACGCAGCCCAGCAGATCGCAAAATGGATTCCAACATGAGTGTTGTTGTGGTCTTACCGTTCGTGCCGGTCACACACAACCAAGGGGCACCACCACTTTTAGCGCGGACTCTCCACGCCAATTCGAGTTCTCCCCAGATAGGTATTCCCATAAGCTCGGCCTGCTTGTGGAAATGGTGCTGTGGAGGTATTCCCGGTGATGTCACCATCAAGTCAAAGTTCTCTTCGGGAAGTTCACTCGCATTGAGGAAAACCGATGCGCCAAGGGAGCCGAGAATATTTGCACGTTCACTCACTTCATCATGTGATGAAGAATCAATGATGCTTACCTGAGATCCCAGTTGCATAAGGGCATCTGCTGCTGCAAAACCAGCAATACCCAGGCCTAAAACACCGACGTGAAGTGATGACCAGTTTGCATCACGGGAAGTCAGCTCATCAAGATTACCCATCAGGCTCTCACCCATTCTGCATAAAAAATGGTGAGTCCCGCACCAATACAAAGACCCTGAATAATCCAAAACCTCACAACGATTTGGATTTCAGGCCACCCAAGCATTTCGAAATGATGGTGTAGGGGTGCCATCCGGAAAATTCTTTTCCCCGTTAATTTATAGGATCCGACCTGTCCAATAACGGATAAAGTCGTGATGAGGAAAAGACCCGCAAGTAGCGGCAGCAAAAGTTCGGTGCGAGTGAGTACTGCCAGACCTGCGATTCCACCACCCAAAGCGAGGGAACCCGTATCTCCCATGAAGATTCGGGCCGGAGCAGTGTTAAACCAAAGAAAACCAAAACTTGCGCCGGCCGTAGCCGCAGCAACCATTGCTAGATCAAGTGGATTTTGAGTGTTGTAACAAAACTCGGTGACTTCAAATGCGCAATTCTGTCCATATTGCCAAATTGCCAGCAGCACATACGCCAAGAAACTCATGATTGCAGCGCCAACGGCTAGACCATCAAGGCCGTCCGTGAGATTCACCCCATTGGTTGTTGCTGTAACCAAGAACCACACCCACAACAGGAACAGTCCTAGGGGTAGGACGATGCTGGTGTCACGGACAAAGGAAATAGCCATCGATGCAGCCGTATTACCGGTTGCATCGGGGAACTGAACGGATAAATACGCGAAGGAAAATGCGACAACGGCCTGGCCAATCAGCTTTGTCCTAGCTCTGAGCCCGGTACTTCTTTGCTTGAAAATCTTTAAATAGTCGTCCGCAAAACCAACCAGACCCAGACCAACCATCAGATAGAGAACGAGCAATGCTGAGATTGAAATTGGTCTCCACGTGACTAAATGCGTGAGGAAGTAACCTCCAAGCACAGCAATGATTATGGCGAGTCCCCCCATGGACGGGGTGCCGCGCTTGCCTTCGTGCGCAGGATAAAGCCGGCCTTCTTCTGACGCCCGGATCGCTTGGGAGTATCCGTGTTTGCGCAGCAGGTTAATGAGTAAAGGTGTCCCTAGGAAAGAAATCAACGTCGCTATCGCTCCCGCAATAACGACTAGCCTCATGAAGCTCCCTGCTCTCGATCCGTTTCCAACCCGAAGTCCTCACCAACATTACTTAATGAAAGCCCCAGAATCTCGCTGGCCACTCGGTCAAGACCGACAGATCGCGATGCTTTCACTAAAACAATGTCGCCCGGTTCCAATTCGGCAGCCAATAGAGTCATGGCTTCATCAATGTCAGGAACCCAGATTGACTCTTCACCCCATGATCCTTCATTTGACGCTGCTAGGTGCATTACTTTCGTCGCGGCACCCACGCACACTAAACGAGATATATCCAGACGGACCGCTAATCTGCCGACAGAGTCGTGCGCATCCAAGGAATAGTCACCCAATTCCCGCATCTCCCCCAAAATTGCCCAAGTACGGCGACGTGGCCCCTGAGAGCCCAATTGAGCCAAAGTCTTGAGGGCGGCGCGCATCGATTCAGGATTCGCGTTGTAGGCATCATTAATGACGGTTACGCCATTGACAGCCTCGGTTACTTCCATTCGCCATTTGCTTATCGTATTTACGTTGCTGAGAAACTCGCACGCAGTTATAAAAGGCACTCCCGCTGCCACACTTGCACTGAGAGCCGCCAATGCGTTACTGACATAGTGCTCACCAATTAATTTGACATGTACAGAATGCGAACCATCCCGATAAGTGGCGAGAAAACGAGTTGTTCCATCAGGTTCAATACTGATACCGCTGGCATGGACATCGCTTCCCCGCGTCTCGCCAAATGTCAACTTTGAGCAAATCAGTCTTTCGCTCATCCTTGAGACAAATGGATCATCTTGATTAAGAATCGCAACTCCACTAGCCGGCAGGGCGCGAACCAACTCGCCCTTGGCAATCGCAATATTCTCAATACCTCCCAGCAATTCAATGTGCGCTGAACCAACATTGAGAACGACACCGATATCAGGAACCGCGATCTCAGCAAGGGTGGCGATGTGACCAATCCCACGCATGCCCATCTCTAACACCAGAAATTCAGTATGCGCATCAGCACTAAGAATCGTGAGCGGTAAACCCACTTCGGTATTAAATGATCCAGGTGGGGCAACACATTGCCCGAACTGGCCCAAAATTCCAGCGATTAAATCCTTTGTCGATGTTTTGCCACTCGAGCCGGTAACGCCGATAACCCGAGCTTTGAGCACATTGAGGCGAACCCAATGAGCAATTTGGCCCAAGGCCGTCAAAGGGTCCGACACTCGAAGTAATGGAAGACCCTCTGGTTCTGGAGCGCCTGATTGCGTTGCCACAATTGCTAAAGTTGCTCCAGCTGCATGGACATCTTTCAAGAAATTATGTCCGTCAACCTTTTCGCCAACAAGCGCAACAAATATTCCGTTGTTTATCGGGCTTCGCGAGTCTACGTAGAATCCAGGAATGCAGAGAACTTGCTCGTGATCACAGCCGGTGAGAACTCCCCCCGTGATTTCCACAAGTTGCTTCCCGGTGAAATCAATCATGTGAACCCTTATCTCCTAATAGCCCGGCAACGACATCTACGTCACTAAATGCAATCGTTTGGCCCATGATCTCCTGACCTCGCTCATGGCCTTTACCCAGGATTGCCACTACGTCGTGGCCAGCGGCTAATTCCAGAGCTCGAGCGATTGCATTACGCCGATCACCTATCTCGATCACCTGTGATCCGGGGAATTCTGCAACACCCTCCAGAATCTGTTT
>CAMAVT010000038.1 GCA_945861775.1 Bifidobacterium breve | reverse complement strand
GCCGCTTCAACGAATTCAACTGCTTGCCAGAGTTTGTGATCCGGGATGTTGTAGAGCAGCATGAATTCAATCGTGATCCCAGCGGTCATGAGTGCCCGACGCGGGAGGACCGGATCCTCACCGTCGGCAGCGTAGATCACAATCTTCATGCCCTGTTGGGAGATTGCCAAATCTAATTCGAGGTTGGCCCCAAGGTTCACTTCAATGATTCGTGAAATTCTCTGGTCTTTGAGTTGATCGATTGCGGTGGGGTCGGTGTAGTTCACGACCACGTCTGCTCCAGCTTCGGTTGCGATCTGCGCTTTATGTTCACTACTCACCGTTGTGAAAACGCGAGCACCCGCCCATTTGGCTAATTGCACGGCCGCGCGGCCAACGGCACCTGCTCCACCGCTGATTAAGACATTCTCACCAGCTATCGGACCATCGGCAAATAAACAGTAGGCGGCGGTGACCGCCGGGACACCCAATGTTGCGCCAAGTTCAAGGGATATTGAGTCAGGAAGGCGCCGGGCAAGTTCACTGTTGACGATGCAGTGCTGCGCTGCTGTGCCATAGCGATTGCCATTCGCCGCGAGCATGACCCAGACGCGTTCACCAATTCGATTCGGGTCAACTCCTGCACCGACCGCGTCAATTACTCCGCTGCCATCCTGATGGGGGACTTGAAATTCATCGATACTCGCGAGACCTCTGCCACGATTCTTGACATCGGTTGGGTTAATCCCCGAGAACGAAATGGTGACTCGAACTTGACCCGGACCCGGTTCGGGTAGGTCAACTTCGCTCACCTGTAACACCTCGGAGGCGGGACCGGTTTTTTCATAGAGGGCAGCGCGCATGGGCTTAGTTAAGCGCATACCTTCGGCTCCGGTCAGCCTGAGTGGGCCGGAGTAGAAACACGATCACCCCAACGTGGGATAAGTCGAGCAACGATCCCGCCGATAAGCGCGGCCGGGATGAGCGTCCAAGAACCTATAAGGAAACCGAGGACTGTCCCCAAGATAATTACGATCGGCCACTTCATCGGGGTGGTTGCAACCAAAGATGCGACAACACCGACAACGATTGCGGCTGAAACAGATGGACCGTTCGGGATGACCAGTGCGAATAGCAAACCGGTCGATGCACCAATAAACATTGCCGGGAAGAACGGGCCACCACGAAAGCCTGAACCCAAGGAAACGGCATAAGCAATTGTTTTTAACACAATGATCGCGGCAACGGTGCTGGCGGAAGTGAGCTTGGGAAGTTCGGTGATCAGTTCCTCACCCGACGTCGCAATATAGATCACGCCTTCACCCGTCCATGCCTGCATGAGTAGAGCCGTTACTGCAACAACAAGAGCAGCGACAATCAAAATGGGTAAGCGTGGGCCTGCACTGGTCGCACGTGCAAGGAGAGCAGCGACAATGCGGGCAAGAGTGATCGCCACGGTCGTAATAATTGTGACCGGAATCGCCCAAGCGAGTTGATCCACCTCGATCGCGGTAGGAGTGCTGCCGAGTTTCATGTTGCCGGAAAGTATTGGCCCGACGAATAGGGCAAGGAGTGCGCCCAATGCACCGAACCCAACGACCTTTTTTACATCTTTCGAGTCGGTCACTTTCAATGTTTTAGCTACAAGCCCACCGATCACTGAACCAGTTGCGACCAGCGCGACTTCAGGTCCGAGCACCGCTCCACCCCACAGCGAAGCCAGAATCGCCAGGATCGCGGCCAGGTATTCCTTGGGGGTGAGGGGGCTGACCTTGATCCCACCCAGGGGTGAATGGCCCGTATCACCAATGAATCGTCGAATAACGTAAACAAGCACCGCAGCAATCAGCAATACCCCGATCACGTACCAAGCAGGAGTTCGCTCCCACGTTTGCGGGACGGATTCCCAGACCAACGAAATTCCGGCATTAACCATTTCGAGAACGAAGTAACCCAGGACGAGACTAATAACGGCAGCTACGAGCATCGCCGGTAGTGGGCGTTTGGTGTGCACAGCAGTACCCTATGGCTTAAGGCACCATCAACAACGAAAGGCAACAAATGCGTAAGACGTTTACCATGTCAACAGCACTCCTCATTGCCGGGCTATCCCTTGCCGGGTGCTCGAGTAGCGATTCCGAAACCAGCGCCTCCGAATCTCCCATGGTTGGCGGTATGACCGAATGCACCAAGGAGGCCGTACAACCATTCGTTGACGAAGCCGCACTGGCCCTTGCCACCGATGGGTCAACCGACACCATGATGCCTATTGATGACCTTCAATGCGCTGACGGTTGGGCAGTAGCGAATGGCACTCTCGGGCCAAAGGATGCACCCGCCGATGGACCTCAAGGTGCTCCGACCAAGTTTATTTTCCAAGCCGAGGGTCAATTCTGGATCCTCAAGAATCAAGAGCAGGTATGTGGCACCGGTGGCGAAAACTACTCCGCTGATGCGCAGGTCCCCAAGGCCATTTACGCGGATGCGTGCGTTTTTGGCTGACTCTGACCTTGCGATGACGCAAATAGACGAAACCCGGTTACCTCAGTGAAGAGGTAACCGGGTTTCGGCATTACTGAGAAAGCAATAAACACTTAACTTACGGCATTGTCAGTGCAGGAATATCGACATCTGCTGGGACGAGCACAACGTTAATTACGTGGATAACACCGTTACCAGCAATGACATCTTCAAAAAGAACGTCGAATCCGTTGACAGTGACACCGTTTGATGTTGAGAAAAGTACGTTCTGTCCTTCAACGGTTTCGATTACGACGTCACCGTCTGCAATGTCAGCAGCCAGAACCGTGCCTGGAACAACGTGGTAGGTCAGAATTTTGACGAGAGCATCTTTGTTCTCTGGGAGCAACAGTGCGTCAAGAACGCCTGCTGGGAGCTCTGCGAAAGCCGCATTTGTTGGTGCGAACACGGTGAAGGGGCCTTCACCATTCAGTGTTTCGACCAAGCCAGCCGCATTAATTGCAGCTACCAAAGTGCTGAAATTGGCTGGGTCTTTTGAAGCAAGGTCCACGATTGTCTCGGAGAAGATTGCCTCTGTTTCATAAGCATCTTCAATAGATCCCTTTGAGAGTGCAGCACTTGACTCAGCTGTTGTTGCTTGATCAGATGAACTGCTGCATGCTGACAAAGTCAGTGCAGCTGCAACCGAAACCACCGCAATTGCGGTGCGACGCATTACTCGCATTTTTTTCTCCTTGATACGCCGGATTTTCCTGAATTTTCGTAGTGGTAACAATTGCAATTACGCCAAACCCTAACATCGTCCATCGTCAATAACCGATAGTTTATCTAAATCCCATAGGTGCTTCCAACTCGTTTATCTTCCAAGCGGAGGGTCAGTTCTCGATATCGAAAATCCCTGAGCAGGTGTGCGGTACCGGTGACGCCAACTACTCCACTGACGCGCAGGTCCCCGAGGCCCTTTACGCGGATGCGTGCGTTTTTGGCTGATACAAAACCTGAGCCAGACCTACAGGTTGCCACCGGATCCGTCCAGCATCCAGACTCGAGAAACTAAGCCAACTGAGAAGATTTTCCCTGTAAATTGATGACCATCGGTTGATGCAGGATTCCCGCATACGTTTCTACTGGACCTTCCGGGTGCCACCCCAAATACTCGAAGAATCGAACATTTGGCATTTGAATGTGCGCGTGCATGACCAACCCACCATTAGCCGACGCTTGAGCGACCGCCTCTTGCACAAGTTCAAAACCAAGGCGAGAGCTTCGGTGCGCCTTAAGAACCGCAAGCCGATCCCCTTGCCATTGCTCGTATCCAGCGTCAAGGGGATACAAGCGGACCGCTCCCACGGTTAGCCCATTTATAACACCAATCAGGTGGGTCGTGCTCAGTTCACTATCTCGACTGTCCTCGTCCGTGTCTGTAAAGATTCCCTGCTCAACAACGAATACGTCGCGTCGTACGTCAAAATGCTCACGTCGGCGCTGGCGATTATCAACAGTCACAATTCTGGTGATGTCTCCCTGGCTTCCGCTGGGGTTGGTCAAGAATTACCCTTCAGAAAGGATTGCCGATCAGTGATTTGCAAGGGAGTGATTGAATTTTTACGCGGTTCAAGTGAGGCAAGCCCCGAGCATGCTTGGCAGCGGGCACATCCCGCTTTTGCGGTGGTGGCGTCCATCCCACGCATGGACATGTACGCCTGCACTCGGCGATAGATGGGTTCAACGTATTCGCGTGATGGAGAAGGCCAATTTTCCATCAGCGATCCGGCGACCGGCTTAAGCGGCACCATGAACGGATAGACGCCTAGATCAATAGCTCGCTTCGCGCCAGCTATCGTGATTTCTGGGTCTTCACCCATTCCAAGAATGACGTAGGTCGATACCTGACCTTCACCAAAGACAGCAACCGCACGTTCCCACGCAGCAAAGTACGACTCGATTCCGCTAGCAGCCTTTGCCGGAGCAACCCGTGCCAAAACCTGAGGATCAAAAGTCTCAACATGTATACCCACGGAATCGATCCCCATGTCGCCAACTTCGTTGATCACATCGAGATTTAATGGTGGCTCAAATTGAACTTCGACGGGTAGCCCACTGGCCTCTTTGACGGCCTGCCCACATTTTGCGACATAGCGAGCTCCGCGATCCACACCTCGCGAACTTCCCGTTGTCAACGTCGCATCAACAGCTCCATCAAGTTCCTTGGCAGCTACAGCAACTTCAGCGAGCATCTCCGGCGTCTTTTTGACGATTGTCCGCCCAGATTCAAGTGAGACGCCGATTCCACAAAAAGTGCATTGGTCAGCGTTACCCCAATAAGCACATGTTTGGACGACAGTGCTCGCCAGGGAATCCAAGTGAAGGAGCGCAATTTTCTCGTACGAGATCCCGTCTGCGGTTGTGAGATCATAGAAACGCGGCCTGCGCTCAGCGCGTGCCGACGCTACGCGAAGCATTCCGCGGTAAATTCCGTAGCCGTCGTCCTCAGCTTTGAGTAGATAAGGAGAATCCTGCGCTGTCGCATTCCCGGTCGGAGCCGTCACCGGATAACCTTCGATCCACAGCATTCCCGCGTCTGTCGGACCGGCACCACCTGTTCGACGCTCCATTTCCGCCTCGACCCTTAAACCACGGGCCTGCACGTCCATGATCAGGCTACTGATGTCCCATGAACCGACTTGACCCGAAATAACTCGGCCATCGGCCTCGATGGATTCATAAACCTGCGCGTAATCGATAGTGTCGAGCACTGACTCTCCCCTCGTCTGTGATGCACGTGTGATTCCCGCCAATATTATAGGAGAAATTTCGTGTCTGAAAGTAGAAATCGACACAAATGTTTACCCGGCTGGAGGATTAATCCATAGCTGTACGGATCGCCTCAGCCTCATCCAGCCATTCCTGGCGATTGCTCATTTCCAACACCAGTGAAGCCTGAGATTCGCTTCTCGGGTAAACCTCAATCCTGAAAATGGGAGACCCTGTGGCCGGGTCCACATCGACCGAGCGCACTAATCGGGTCTCAGAGCTCAGATGAAGGTCAACCCACTGATGCGACATGGCGTATCCGAGGGTTCCACCGTCCGGGGTTTGGATGGGCGCCCATTTCTCGCCGGCTGCCCTAGCGCGGTCAGTGATCACCTCTGCCTCGTGATCAACGCCCTGGGCAAGCAAGACGCGGTAACGCTGGGCCAGCGCCGCATCCACTATGAGTTGGTCATCAAGATTGGTCAAGACAATTCCCTGGCTACTTGCCAAACCATGGAGCCGGGCAATTGCCGGTGTGCGAATACTCGCTAGGTCATCGACGCTTTGGGCTCGCTCAGAAAGGAAATCTCCGAGCAGTCCAACGAGACGGACCGAGCGCTGATAGATGTCTGGGTCAACTTGAGCGAGTGGGTAAAGATTTCGTTCCGCTTCAGTGAATCGGATGACCAGGGCCGCCAGTGCGTCGCCATTCTCCACGCCCGCGCGGGGCACTTCATTCATTTCCATCGCCTCATTTTCCATGCGAACACCACATTTACTATAGTATGATATTTACTATAGTATGACGCCTCTGTCGGATAAAGAATGGAAAGGAAATCTACATTGATGCTTTCCACACCGGCACCTTTGGCCGTCGTTGCCTTGGGAGGAAATGCGATCACTCGTGAGGGGCAGGACGGGACATACCCCGAAATGCTAGCCAATTGCCAAGAAATGGCCGCGTCCGTGTGCGCACTGCGCGAAGCCGGTTGGCGAGTAGTGATCACACATGGAAATGGTCCACAGGTAGGAAACCTGGCCATCCAGCAGCATGCCGGATCCGCTGAAGTACCTGCACAGCCGTTATTTGCCCTGGGAGCAATGACCCAAGGGTTAATTGGGCACCTGATCCAAATGGCGCTGCTCAGTGTCCACAATCAACAACTCGGACCGGTCGTTGGAGTAGTTACTCATGTGATTGTTGACCGCCAGGACGAAGCATTCGATCGGCCTTCGAAACCAATAGGTCCTTTTTATTCACTTCAGGAGGCCCAGGCGCGTTCAGACCTCACCGGGCATCCGATTATTGAAGATTCTGGGCGCGGGTACCGCATCATCGTTCCATCACCACGCCCTCAAAGAGTTGTGGAAGGGGACGCAATATCCCGACTCTCACAAGATGGGTATCTCGTCGTCGCGGGTGGTGGCGGTGGGATCCCTGTCGTGGAAATTGATGGGACACTCGAGGGCATCGAGGCTGTTGTCGACAAAGATCGAAGTGCCGCACTACTCGCTACTTATCTGGAAGCCGACGCTCTCCTTCTCGTCACCGGTGTCGAATGCGTCCTCGCTGACTTCGGGAAACCTACCCAAAGGGAAATTCATTTGGCCGATGCAGCACAAATGCGGGAGTACTCGAGGCAGGGGCAATTTCCTGCAGGCAGCATGGGGCCCAAGGTCGAGGCTGCTCTCGACTTTGTTGACGCTACTGCTGGATTCGCCGTTATCACCGACGCCTCGTCGATGGCTTCAGCTTTAGGAGCATTAGGAACAGGCGTAACTCCTGGAACGCGGATCGTTCGAGAGATCCTCGATTCACCAAGACAAGAGTTACCAAGACAAGGAGCCCTTAAGTGACTCTCATTTTTACCATCAACATGTATCCAGACACATATCTTGACTCGGTACTTCAGATGTCGGGAACGCGAGAGATGGAGCAGTCTGAAGGAGTTCAGTGGGCTTCGGCGGCGATGAGCACGGTGGCGAATATCGAGACACTTATTTCCCGGGGATTCCCCAGCGGCGAACTCGAGGGGGCTGGCCCCGGTGACCTTTTCATCGCCGTTGAATCCCTTGATGCAAGCAGTGGAGAAATAGCAATCGAAAACGCCCACCGGGTGATGTTTGCCGCCCGCAATGAAACTAATCCAATGGCCGAGGCGACCCCTACTTCCCTAGATGAAGCGCTCACCCGTCAGCCAAATTCAAATATCGCCATCATCTCGGTGCCAGGGGAGTATGCAGCTCTCGAGGCACACAAGGCCTTGGCCAATGGTCTCGATGTTCTTCTTTTCAGCGATGGGGTCACCCTCGAAGATGAGATCGCCCTCAAGGACCATGCCGCCGCTCGAAACCTTCTCGTAATGGGACCGGGGGCTGGCACTGCTGCCCTTGCCGGGATCGGACTGGGCTTTGCAAATGTTGTGCGCCCAGGACCTGTGGGTGTAGTAGCTGCAGCTGGCACCGGGGCCCAGGAAGCGATGGCTCTGCTTCACCGCTGGGGTGTCGGCGTGTCTCACGTGATCGGGCTTGGCGGTCGCGACCTCAGTGACAAAATCGACGGGCGTATGGCCCGACTTGCCATTCGTGCCCTGCGAAACGATCCGCAGACGAAGGTAATTCTTTTCGTGTCCAAACCTCCCAGCGAGCGCGTTGCCAAAGAGGTCATGGCTCTGGCCGACGGCTCACCAATGGTGGCAGCTTTTATGGGTATAGATATGACCACTGCCACGCCGCCGGGTGTAACACTCGCCAACACTCTCGAATCTGGCGTACTGCGCACTTTGGAGATTCTCGGTGAGCCGCTCCCTGACACTTCGGAGGTAGCAGGTCCAGATATCCCCTCGGTCTTGGCCAAGATTTCGGCAGATCGCACCCTGATCCGGGGTCTCTATTCGGGTGGAACCCTGTGCTACGAAGCTCTCGTCATTCTTGCCGAAGCCTTCTCGTCACCGGTGTATTCCAACACTCCTATTAATAAGAAACTCGGAATGCCCGCCCCTGCTGACGCCAGCATCCTGCTCGATCTCGGTGAGGAGGAGTACACGCGGGGGCGACCACATCCGATGATTGACCTGGACGCACGTATTTCATTTCTGGAAGAGGCGGGTGCCGACCCTTTGGTTGCTGTAATTCTCATGGACCTAGTCCTTGGACATGGAGCTCACCCTGATCCAGCAGCAGTGTTCGCTCCGATCTGTCAGAAGATCATGGAAGCCGGCGGGCCCCAAATCGTCGTGTACGTATTGGGAACCGATTTAGACCCCCAGCATTACACGTCCCAAGTTGCTGCCCTTGCCAAAGCCGGATGCCTAGTTCCCGCAACAAACGCCCGCGCCGCCATCCTCGCAGCGCACTTAGCAGACCGCAATGCGTCACATGAAACACTTGCCTAGTGACTTTAGACGGACGGTTAGCCCTGCTCACCTATTCAACAAAACCGCGTGGTGGTGTTGTCCACTCCCTTGAATTGGCCGAGGCATTGAATCGCCAGGGGGTCGACGTTCATCTGTTTGCATTGGGCTCACCCGGAACTTCTTTTTTTCGACCGACTTCGGTCCCGTTCACCCTTTTTCCGGCAGTGGATCAGGCGCAGACCCTGGATGAAAAAGTTTTTGCATCGGTTGCCTCGATGGCTGAGGGTCTAGCCGGAGTTCGTGACTCGTTTGATCTCATCCATGCACAGGACTGCATCTCGGGTCGGGCTGCTACGGCGGTGTCCAGATCCGGACCGATCATCCCCGTTATTCGCACAGTTCACCACGTAGATGACTTCACCACGCAGGCACTCATCGATTGTCAGCGACAAGCGATCGTAGAACCGGATCGGATCCTCGTCGTCAGTCGTACTTGGCAGAGAACCCTTCAGGACGATTACGGGGTCCAGGCTGACATTGTCCCTAATGGCGTTCGACCCGAACGGTTTCCGCAGATCTCAGATGCGGAAAAGATGGACCTACGAGCATCGGTAGGAATCACAGACGGAAGCGTGATTCTTGCTGTAGGCGGAGTCGAGCCACGCAAGGGCAGCCGCGAACTCTTTCAAGCAATGGGAATACTGAAAAATCGCGGCCACCGGGTTCATTTGGTCATACTCGGGGGCCACTCTTTCCAAGACTACGAGGACTACCGGCAGGAAGCATTGGGTCTGTTGCCTGAGCTAGGTTTGGAACTCGGTCGTGATGTGATCACCGTGGGCACGGTTGACGAGCAAGCCCTCGGCCAGTGGTTCCGTACTGCAGATGTCCTTGCTTATCCATCCACAAAAGAAGGGTTTGGGCTAGTTGCTCTCGAAGGCCTCGCCGCTGACCTTCCGGTAGTGGCAAGCAGCATCCCGGTTTTCAAAGAATTTCTTACCGATGGGGTAAGTGCGTTGCTCCCCGAAACGGGTAATCCAGAGGCAATTTCTGGTGCGATCGAATCCATTCTATTGAGTAGCGATCTGAGGTCACGACTTATTGCGGGTGGCCAATCTGTCCTCGCTGGTTACACGTGGGAAGCATCGGCAACCCGACACTGTGACATCTATCGTGAGGTACTGGAGAAATTTGGTCGAGGACCTAACTAGTGATCGTGATCATGATCGTGGTCATGATCATGCCCGTGATCATGATCGTGGTCGTGCCCGGCAGGACGCAGTGCAAGATCTCTCGCTCGTCCGGTCAGATCACTTGCAGTAACTAATTCACTGCTAATGCTTACCTGTTCCAAGGCACTCAACCAGCACTGATAATACGAGTATTCCTCGCCCGGTGTTTCCTGCTCCTCCCAAGTGGCGATCGCTGAAATCAATTCAGCGCGAAATTCTTCCCACGTGAAAGCACCTGACTCATGCAACGACATGACGAGTCCGAATGCTCGGCTCTGCCACGGCTCCTCAAAAACCAGTTCGCCATTGGACCTGGGTGGCGCTGCCGGACCATCAATGTCAAAATCAATCGTTGCAGTCATCACGCACTCACCTGAGCTACGCCCACCATGGCGTCACGGGTCACGAGAGCAGCGAGTTCAGCTTCGGATAATTTTTCAGTACCCGGGGGTCGCTGAGGTAACACGAAGAATCGCACCTCACTGCTGCTGTCCCACACGGTTATCTCCGTATCTGTGGGCAATTCCAGTCCCATCTCAGCCAACACTGTTCTCGGTTCGCGCACGACGCGTGACCGATAGGCAGGATCTTTGTACCAAGCGGGTGGAAGGCCTAGTAGCGGCCATGGGTAGCACGAACATAAAGTGCACACAACAACGTTGTGTACTTCGGCGCTGTTCTCCACTACAACGAGATGCTCACCTTGAGGTCCCTTGAACCCTAATTCTGCAATCGCACCCGTGCCGTCGTCGAGGAGTCGTTGCTTGAATTCGGGATCCGTCCAAGCTTTGGCAACAACTTGGGCTCCATTGAGTGGTCCCACATCTTTCTCGTAAGTCTTGATAAAAGTGTCCATCACCTGTGGGTCAACGAGCCCACGCTCTACCAGAAGCTGCTCAAGAGCCTCGGTCCGAAGATTCATCGGGATCCGATCACTCGATGGTTGTGCTTTACTCATGATGCAGCCTCCAAATAGTCCTCGTACAGGTCGGTATTAAGTGTGAAATTTTCTGTATTTTCTTGATATAGCTCACGCGAATCGAAACTCACCGTGTACACCCATTGGGCGTTTTCAGCGATGAAATGTGCGTGTGTATCGGGAAGAATCTGCGCCGGTTCAACGATGGCAACTGTCCCGACATGTCCTTGGGTGTACTTCTGCAGGCGCGTGTGACCTGGAGCATTCATCGTTTTTGCCCGAACTCGCTGGCCCACGCTGAACTTGCGCGGTGCATCAATTTGTCGAATCGATCCCCCCGCCGTCGGGGCGTAATCGGGTTTACTTGATTCAGGTACAGGTGGCTCTTCCACGTGACCCCCCGCGATATTTGCAGCTCTCGCCTCAACTGCTCCCGGTGCAATGATTGCACTGTCCAGCAATAAATTCTCAGCGCCGTACAGCCACCGACCGTAGTAACCATCATCGATGTAGTGCTCTCGATCTAGTCGATTCATGGCATGCCTGAACGCGTCAAGATTTGACCCAGAAACTCTCATTGACAATAGGGCTAAGGCAAAGGCCCGCCCCTCCCATTTCTCAGGAAAAACCACCTCGTCGGGGTCAATAATCGGGGCTCGTCCCCAACCAGAATCGCCACCCATGTCGGCCACACCACTGGCCGGTTGAATTTCTATCATCAAACTCTCCTCATCTTTGGAAACCTGACGGTCCCTTAACCTCTCGACTAAAGACCTGATGCCTTGTGGGTGTTGAACAACGTCCAACACCCACAAGGCCAAGCAACTACAGGGTCCAGGTGTTCATCTGGAATGCGCCCTCACTCCAAGCTGTCAAGGCGGTGTCGAGCACGTCAAGCGGGTTGAACGGGATAACCCCTGGAATGAGATCATCTTCGCCGAATCCGTAAAGCGCACCCATCGCAAAGCGACATGCGTAAATCTTCGCTCCTTCTTTCATGAGCGTCTTGAGCTGCTCATTGATTGCGAGGTGACCTGGGAATGCGGCCATCCCAACACCGGGGTAACCGCGAGTGCCTGAGGCTGCGAGAACTCCGGGTCCGTAAAGGACGATGCTGACTTCGAACCCTTTACGCACCAAACGCGTTGACGTCAACAAGTTGACTAACAGAACCGAACCTTCGTAGGGAACCGTGTGGATAAAAATGTATGCTTTCTGTCCAGCTTTGGCCTTAATGTCAGGGAATAGTTTTTCCTCTGCATTAAATAATGATTCTCCGTCCGCCGGTAGAGATCTGATTACGGTTTTTGGCATTACTCCTCCATCGTGTTGTGTTGTGTTGTGTTCAACTAGATCGCCGGTCCCTCCGGCGACGTCTGTTTGGCCCAGTTCTTCCTGTGGCTTCCGGGCATCGCCACCATGATCCGTCTGCGTAGTCCCCACGGCATGATCCGGTAAATCGGAATGAATACACCGGTCCAGAAGAATTCACCACTCGTGCTTGGCGCCTCAATTCCGTGATTGCGTGCAACACGCGCTTGTGCATCACGCAATAAATAAAATTGGGCATTCTCGCGCAGCCACTTCGATGGTGATTTCATCAACGCCCCAACTGCGACGCAACACCCTTTTGGGCAGCCACCGCGATCGGCTCGTTGAGTGCACCTATTGGTGGTGAGTAAACATTTTCCATGGTGGCCAGGTCGTACAGCGTCAATCCAGCCTTGACCGCTACGCCGAGGAAGTCAGCTCTTTCTTTGATTCCTTCTCCGCCCACCATTTGGGCTCCGATCAGGCGTAGCGTTCCTTTTTCTGCAATGAGCTTCACCCGCACTTTTTTAACTCCCGGGTAGTAACGAGCTCGCGAGATACCGTCAGCCACCGCCACCACGTGCGGCACGCCCAACGCATTCGCTGTCACTTCGCCCAGCGCCACTCCGCCGATCATCCACTTCCCGGCCACCATGCCCCAGGGGACATACACAGGGTTGTACGTTCGGGTCCCACCAGCAGCATTAGCGCCGGCCACTTTCCCCTGGGCGTACGCGTGGCTCCCGGTAAGACCTTGGAGCGGTAAGCCGCCGAGACCATGGGGAATCTCGCACACATCACCGCTGGCCCATACGCCGGCCGCTGATGTCTGCATGCTTCCGTCAACGATAAGCCCCCCCGTGCTGCCAGTTTTTAATCCAGCCGCGATCGCCAACTCATTATTTGGGACCTTGTGCGTGGCCACAACAACAAGATCGCATTCAATGTCTCCCCCTGATGTGCGAACTCCGCGTACGGCGCCTGACTCATCGCCGAGAAACTCTTCCAAGGTTGTGTTCCAGTGCATGGTGACACCAAGCTCCGTCCACG
Organism: Bifidobacterium breve; assembly: GCA_945861775.1. Classification (GTDB taxonomy): domain Bacteria; phylum Actinomycetota; class Actinomycetes; order S36-B12; family S36-B12; genus UBA4592. The sequence goes on along the minus strand of CAMAVT010000038.1, from coordinate 2,595 downwards.
ACTCATGGACGAGTTCGACAATGTCTGGATCTGCCACTTCCCCGAGCGCCCATGGGTTCGGATCGATCACATGAGTTTCTATTCCCCGGTGAGCTAGAGCCGTGATCATTTCAACGCCGAGAGGACTGGCTTCCACAACGACCGCCTTTTTGACGGTGTCAAGACGTTTATCCCACTCCATTGCTTCACGGATATTCTTCACGTAATAAAGACCATCAAGGTCTCCGCCGGGCACTCCCGGGTTCGCATAGGAGAAACCCGTCGCGATGACGAGAGAGTCGTAGTGCATCGGCTGACCAGATTCGATCTGAATAGTCTTCGAACTTGTGTCTATTGAAGTGATCTTCGTCTGGTACCGGATATCAATGCCCGCATCGACGTAAGCCTGCTTATCAGCCAGAAATAATGCTTCAAAACTTGGAATTTCTTTTCCATGCACGAAGGGAATTCCGCAGGGACTGTAGGCGACGTCTTCATTCTCGGTGAAGACGGTGACTGATGCCGAGGGGTCCACTGCTTTGGCACCACCGGCGGCTCCGAGTCCCGCGCCTCCGCCTCCGATGACGATAATATGCTGTGCCACTTATGCTCCCATCCACCTAAAAGTAAAGATCCTTAGACATACACGATAGACTACTTTTCATACACTATGTTGAATAATCCAAAAAAAATCCATAAGCCTCATTTGACTGTTTTGGGCATCAAACAGACAAGAACTAACGAAGGGGAGACCCGGTGGCGCGCACTACCACTAAGAATGAAACCGCAATAAAGCCAAAATCAGATCCGCCCCTCGAGCTCGAAGAGATCGTCAGCCTGATCGGTCCAAAAATAGCGGGATTGCGCAAGGCTCAGGGCCTATCCCTTCAGCAACTCGCTTTGACGAGCGACGTCTCGGCCGCGGCCATTCATAAGATTGAACGCAGCGGGATGGTCCCCACGGTGACAACTCTTCTGAAGTTGGCGGGTGCACTTGGGGTTCCGGTTAGTTACTTCGTTGCCGAAGATGACCCGCACCCTGAATCCGTACACCTCACCAAATCTGAATCCCGGAGACCCGTTTACACGCCACATGATGGACTCGCCCTAGGAGGCATCAGTGGGTCCTACCGCCAGTTTCAAGCGGCGGCAGCAGTCGCAAGCATGTCGGCGGGAGCAAATAGTGGTGTCAAACTACTCAAGCATCCGGGGGAAGAGTTGGTTTACGTACTGAGCGGGCGGGTTCGCTTTACCGTCGGTAATGATGAGTACGCCCTCAAAGCAGGGGATTCCCTACACTTCAGGGGGGATGTGCCGCATCACTGGGAAAATTTAGGCAAGGTGACTGCCCAGTTGATCTGGCTCGCTTTGAGGAATGGCTAGTCGTTGTGTCATTTCTCCCGATTGACGACACTAATCTCCGGTGATGTTTTCAGCGTATTAGTCACGTAGCAAACACGCTCCGCTGATGCAATGAGTTTGGCGGCGGTTTCCTCGGGGACCGGGATTCTCACACTGATCTGAATTCGGCTGAACCTGGGTCCTTCATACGTTCCCGTCACATCCACTTCAATACTTGATAGTTCAAGATCTCTTTTGCGTGCCGCATACGCAAGTGACATCACGAAGCACGATGCCACAGCGCTAAGTAGCAGGTCTGTCGGCTGAGGGCCCGTGTCCGTGCCCCCTACCCGAACAGGTTCATCGACCCGACTCTGAAAATCGCCGGCCATCACGTCAACTTGGAAGCCACCAAGCCATCGGGCGGTCACCAATCGATCTGCAGCCATGTAATCCACCTCACATATTTCATCTCCACTTAACTACTATGGATTTACATTAAAGTATACAAATGCCAGCAACGGCCGGTACTGTTTTCGCGTGGACCGCACTCGAATCCGTGAACTTTTATTTCTGTTCCTTGCCGTAGCCGCGCTCAATATCGCTGGGTGGGGGACGTACGCCTATTACTTACGTGCTGAACCGGCTAATACCGCTTACGTGGGAGTAGGGCTTGTGGCGTATTTCCTAGGGGTAAGACATGCCTTTGATGCGGACCACATCGCAGCGATTGATGACAGTGCAAGATTAATGGTCAACCAGGGACGTCGCCCGATTGGTTTAGGGTTCTACTTTGCAATTGGTCACTCGACAGTGGTCTTGCTGATGTGTGTGGGAGTGAGTGTTCTTGCCGGAACCTTCGTCTCGTCCGGCCAAATCTATCTGCAAGACGTTGGTGGCCGGATCGCCGCTCTGGTGGCAGCCATTTTTCTCTTGGTCGTCGGAATTTTAAACTTTAAGGTTCTACAACGGCTTCGAAACACCAAACGAGATCTGAAAAGCGGTGCGATCAGCCCGGCTGAGTTGGAGTCCCGTCTCTCTGGCGCATCGCCTTTTGCTCGACTCCTTGGTGGTAAAACAATGAACCGGCTGCAATCAAGTTGGCAGATGTTTCCCATCGGTTTCATCTTTGGACTCGGGCTTGAGACTGCTTCAGAAGTCACGCTACTCAGCCTCTCCGCCGCGGGTGCCGCGGCAGGTGACCTACCAATTGGCGCCATTCTCGCTCTGCCCCTTTTGTTTGCGGCAGGTATGACGCTGTGTGATTCCATCGAT
>CAMAVT010000037.1 GCA_945861775.1 Bifidobacterium breve | reverse complement strand
CGCCGCCGAGGAATACCAACCCAACCCCAACCCAAAAGAGGGGCCAATTCCCCAAAACCAGGGCCAGGGTTGCCACGACGAATGCCAAGACAACGATGACAACCGTGGTCCAAGCAGCTGGGGTCGATCCATGGTCCTCATGTTGTTCAGTCATGGGTGTATTTAATCATGTGATCGTGGCTTCTCGGGATCTGACTCAAGAGTTGGGTCCACGCCTGCATCCAATAATGTCCATACGTCTTGCTCATGTGGTGCTGAGCGCGAATATCTTCCGCTCAAAGTCGGCCAATTCTTGGAACTGAACACAATGAGAAGATTCGTGATCACCAAACCTAAGCTGAGCACTAACGCAAAAACCCACAGTGCGTTAAGTCCATCTTTGTCGAGGATGATTAAGGAATAAACGCCTGCCCCGGCAACGAGGGCACCCATAGTTCCTAAAATTCTTCGACCCCATGTTCGGGTTGCCAAGACGCCAATCACCACGGCCAAGGAAACAGCCCATACGGCAAAAACAAATGAGTCAAGATCTGATCCAACAAGATCCTGCGAAACCAGCTCACTTTGGATCGTTCCCCAGACAAGCCCTGCAACCCACAACAATGCCCCGGCCAGGATCGACTGTAGAGCTATGGTGATTAGATATTTCCGCCCTGGCGTCATTTCACCCAGACTTTCGATTAATGTTCAAGTTGCTCAGCCAATGCAACGGCACGAATAATGGCCATTGCCTTGTTAACGCATTCGTCATTTTCACTCTCGGGCACAGAATCTGCCACGATTCCTCCACCTGCCTGAATATGTGCGATTCCATCTTTTAAGAGAGCAGTTCGAATAGCAATTGCCATGTCCATATTCCCCGCGAAATCAAAGTATCCGATGCAACCGCCGTAAAGCCCACGCTTTTCTGATTCCATTTCCTCGATGATTTGCATTGCGCGTGGCTTGGGTGCACCTGAAAGCGTGCCTGCGGGGAAAGTCGCCCTCAATGCGGTGAAGGCATCTTCATTTGTATTTAGTTCACCCGTAACGGTTGACACTAAGTGCATCACGTGCGAATAACGCTCAACGTGCATGAAGTCAATGACATTGACACTGCCTGGAGTGCAGACCCGACCAAGATCATTACGGGCCAGGTCAACCAACATGAGGTGCTCCGCACGCTCTTTCTTGTCGTCGAGTAAGTCCTGCGCCAATATCCGATCACGCTCGGGGTCTGTGCTTCTCCAGCGAGTTCCTGCAATCGGGTGCACTACCGCATTGCGTTCTCGTACGGTGACCAAAGCTTCCGGCGATGAACCGATAATTTCAAAAGCAACTCGATTGAAATCATGTGGATCAGGAATTCGGACCAAATACATATATGGACTTGGATTCGTTGATCTCAAGATCCGGTAAATACTCAACGCACTTGCCTGCGTTGGGACGCTAAACCGCTGGGAAAGAACAACCTGAAAGGCGTCTCCCGCGCGAATGTATTCCTTGATCGTGTCAATGTTCTTTAAATAGGTTTCCTCACTTGTTACCCGCGGTGGTAAAACCAACTCAGGGTCTAACACGGGTGTTGCCTGTGCTCCACTCGGCACAACGTGGGTTATTGATTCCTGCATTTGGTCAAGGCGAGAGATTGACTCTTCATAGGCTTGCTCGACACGCTCCGGTGAATTGTCAAAATTTATTGCATTAGCAATTAAGGTCACGGTGCTTTCTAGGTGATCCACCACGGCTATATCAGAGGCAAGCAAGAAACTGAGGTCCGGGATTTCCAAAGAGTCGACTGTCGAATCCCCAATTTCCTCCCAGTTACGCACAATGTCGTAGGCCATGTATCCCACCAGTCCACCGGTGAAAGGGAAGTCTCTGGTCTCGGAAAGTTTTGACTTCTGAGTATGTAACTGGGCGAGGGTCGCCTCAAGCACGTCAAGGGCTAGACCGCTTTCAGGTAGGCCTTCAGGAACTCGTCCGCTCCATACCGCTTTACCCTGCGATTCCGAGAGCATCGCGGCACTATTTACCCCGATAAATGAGTATCGGGACCATTGCACTCCGGCTTCAGCCGACTCCAGCAAAAACGTCCCCGCACGTTCCCCACACAACGCATGAAAAAGGCCAACCGCACTGAGATGGTCGACGAGGAGCGTTCGAGAAACTGGAACAACTCTTTGAACGCGAGCAAGTTCTTGGAAATTGGCAAGATCGGGTGTGTCGGAATGTTTCTTGCTCACTTAACAATTCCTTGATCAAAGAAGCAGGTCGGGCTCCCAGTGTGACAAGCAGGCCCATTTTGATCAACAATCATGAGAAGTGTGTCCCCGTCACAGTCAGCTCGCAGACTCCGCACTAATTGGCTATTTCCTGACTCTTCGCCCTTTACCCAAATCTTATTTCGACTACGCGAAAAATATGTTCCCAGACCAGTGTCAATGGTTAACCGCACCGCATCAGCATTCATCCACGCCATCATGAGGACTTCCTTGCTTACCGAATCCTGGGTAATCACGGGTACCAGGCCATTTTCATTAAATCTAATCCGAGCAATGAACTCACTAGTCTCGTTCATGACACCAACCTAGTTGGTTCACGAACCGGGATGGAATCAGCCTTTAGTGCACTTTTCACCTGGGCAATTGATACTTCACCAAAATGAAAGATACTTGCAGCCAATACAGCTTGCGCACCCGCATTTATTGCCGCGGCAAAATCACTGGGAACACCTGCTCCCCCACTGGCAATGATCGGGATGTTTACGGCCCCACGGACCGCAGTAATGAGTTCCAAGTCAAAACCAGTCTTTGTACCGTCGGCATCCATTGAGTTGAGCAATATTTCACCCACACCGAACTCCGCGGCGCGCTGCGCCCATTCCACGGCATCGAGGCCGGCGGATTCTCTGCCTCCGTGCGTCGTCACACCGAAGCCACTTGGTTGACCAGATTCTCTACGCGCGTCCAATGACAGCACAATGCATTGGGAACCAAACCGCTGCGCAGCTTCACGTAAAAGTTCTGGTCGGGCAATCGCGGCTGTGTTAATGGAAACTTTGTCAGCACCGGCTCGCAAGAGTGCATCAATATCTTCGATGCTGCGGATTCCGCCGCCCACCGTTACCGGTATGAAAACTTGGTCAGCGCTACGGCGGACTAATTCAAGTGTTGTCTCTCGATCTGAGCTCGACGCAGTAATGTCAAGAAAAACAAGCTCGTCGATTCCGGCAGCCCCGTACAAGGATGCCAATTCAATTGGGTCACCGGCATCAACGAGATCAACGAAATTCACACCTTTAACAACCCTGCCACCATCAACATCGAGGCATGCAATTACTCGAGCAGCGAGTGTCACGGCTGTGGCGGTCCCCACTGGTAGGGGTCGTAGCGACCTTCAACGGCTACAAGTGCCTCGGGGAGACTGAAAGCTTGTTCATAGAGGGCCTTTCCAACAATTGCGCCCTCGATTCCTTTCATCTCGGCAAGTTTGTGGAGATCCTCTAGCCTGTGGATTCCACCCGATGCAATAACGCGGGCGCGGGTTGCCTCTGTGACCTGCTTCAAAAGATGAAAATTGGGTCCGTGCATCATTCCGTCTTTTTCGACATCGGTGACAACGTATCGGGTGCAACCGGCTGCATCGAGGCGGCCGATTGTTTCCCACAGGTCTCCACCCTCCGTTGTCCAGCCACGTGCCGCCAACGTGTGCCCCTTCACATCCAGGCCAACGGCGATTCGCTCCCCGTATTTAGCTATAACGGTTTCGGTCCAGTCAGGATCTTCCAGCGCTGCAGTTCCCAGATTCACTCGAGCGCAACCGGTTGCTAGCGCCGCCTTTAAACTCTCATCGCTTCTAATTCCGCCCGAAAGCTCAACCTTGACTTCTCGGCCAATCCTCTCCACAACGTGAGAAATGAGGGCTGAATTGTTTCCGGTGCCAAAAGCAGCATCAAGATCAACGAGATGGATCCACTCAGCACCTTGATTCACCCATGTTTGGGCGGCATCAAGAGGCGACCCGTAAACGGTCTCACTTCCCGCCTTCCCTTGAACTAAGCGGACGGCCTTGCCATCTTTGACATCAACGGCGGGTAAAAGTGTGAATTTCATGGCTGCAGTCTAGGTGAGGGTGCCGACCCAGTTGTTGATCAGCGTGAGTCCCGCTTCACCACTCTTCTCTGGGTGAAATTGGACTGCCGAAAGTGGACCATTTTCCACGGCGGCAACAAAGGGTGCCCCGTAATCACTCCAAGTGACGATAGGCGGATGTTGATACGGATCAGTGTCACTCATGGTCCACTCTTGAACTGCATATGAGTGCACAAAATAAAACATTTCAGTCTCAACTCCGGCAAACAAGGATGACGAAGCTGGTGGCGCAACAGTGTTCCACCCCATGTGCGGGACGATCGGTGCCAACAAATGATCGACTGTTCCTGGCCATTGACCGAGCCCCCGGGTACTCATGCCGTGCTCGATTCCCTGTTCAAACATGATTTGCATACCAACACAAATTCCTAAGACTGGGCGTTTGGCCACCATCCGCGCGTCAACGAGTGCGCCACCTCTCACACTGTCGATTCCCGCCATGCAGGCTGCATAAGCGCCCACCCCCGGAATGATTAGCCCGTCCGCATTCAGACAAGTATCAAAATCAGAACTCAAAATTGCGGTGGCTCCAACATGCTCAGCCGCGCGCAGTGCCGAACGAACATTTCCGAAGCCGTAGTCAAGAACTGCAACTGTGGGTGACATGAATTGTGTTTGCCTTACTGCGATGCAGTGAGCGTGCCTTTAGTCGAAGGTACTCCCACCACGCGTGGGTCCCTGGCCACCGCGGTACGTAGTGAGCGGGCCACACTTTTGAATTGCGCCTCGACAACATGGTGAGCATTGCGCCCCGACAGCACATTGACATGCAGGGTGATTTGTGAGGTAGCAACAATTGATTCCCAGATATGGCGAGTCAAAGTTGTGTCGTAGGCCCCAATGAGTTCAACCAACTCAGGCTCGGTGTGCACCAAATATGGGCGACCAGAAAGGTCAACCGCACTTTGCACTAAACATTCATCTAGTGGAACTAAAGCGTCTCCGTAACGAGTTAGTCCAGCTCGATCCCCTAGCGCTTGATTCATTGCCTGTCCAAGCGCCAAACTTGTGTCTTCGACCGTGTGGTGGGCATCAACGTGCAGGTCACCTCGAGTATTTACTACCAAATCAAATCCACCATGTTTCGCTAATTGCGCAAGCATGTGGTCGAAAAATGGAACACCCGTCTCAATGGTGCTTTGCCCTGTTCCATCAAGGGAGAGCTCAACGAGCACGCTGCTTTCCTTGGTCTCGCGTTCGATCCGTGCCATTCTGGTCATGTCTTTCCTCCTGTGCTCAGACTAACGCTTTCAAACCGTCAAGAAATAACTCGTTCTCACTAGCCGTTCCGATGCTCACCCGAAGCCAACCCGAAGGACCCGTCTCTCTAATAAGGATTCCTTGTTCAAAGAGTCCTTTCCAGATCGCATGCCGATCAGCAAACTCACCAAAGAAGAGAAAGTTTGCATCACTCTGAGCGACGCGAAGTCCCATGTCTGCAAGTTCACCTGCCATTTGATTTCGCGCATCAGTGATTTGTGCCACGCGATCGAGTGACTCGCTTGCAAAGCTCAGTGCTGCAATCGCGGCCGCTTGTGAGATGGCTGAGAGGTGATACGGCAAACGCACTAATTTAAGGGCCTGAACAATCTCGCTACTGCTTGTAGCGCAGTATCCAAGGCGCCCGCCCGCATAACCAAATGCTTTGCTCATGGTTCGGGACACAACAATATTTGGATACGAATCAAGCAAGGTCAGGGCAGTTGCCGATCGGTCACTTCGGAATTCTGCATACGCTTCATCAACAACAATCAGGGCTCCATTTGCTTGAGCAACTTTCGAAATCTCTTCGATTTCAGTCAACATGATTGAAGTCCCTGTCGGATTATTCGGTGAAGTGAGAATTACCAGATTGGGCTTGCATTCGGTGACCGCCTTTATTGCTGCAGCAAGGTCGATCGTGAAATCATTTCTTCGCGGAACCGTCACCATGGTTGTAAATGAATCACGCGCGTATTCGGGGTACATTGAATATGTTGGGTCAAAGGTCAATGCTTGTGTGCCGGGTCCGCCAAATGCACCAAATAATTGTGCCATAATCTCATTTGAGCCATTGGCTGCCCAGATCCGCTCAACATTTATCTTTACCCCGGATTCGACATCCAGATAAGTCGCCAACGCTGCACGCAGGTCCACTGCGTCGCGGTCCGGGTATCGGTTAATGCCATGCGCTGCAACGGCGACAGCTTGTGAAATTGCCGCCACCACCGCGTCACTTGGCGGATATGGATTCTCATTGACATTGAGGCGAACGGGAACGTAATCATCGGGTGCGCCATAAGGTTTTTGGCCAACGAGGTCTCGGCGCAAAGGTAATTCAAACCCGCTCACTGTTGCATCCGAACGGAGATCGCCTGCCCGTGTGCCGGCAAGTCTTCAGCGCTCGACAGCGCAAGAACGTGGGGGGCAACCTCAACCAAGGCTTGCTGTGAGTATTCAATAATGTGAATTCCCCGTAGAAAAGTCTGAACCGATAAACCTGAGGAGTGTTTCGCCGATCCGGCTGTTGGCAATACATGGTTGGATCCTGCGCAGTAGTCACCGAGTGAAACGGGAGCGTAGGTCCCAACAAAAATTGCACCCGCATGCTTAACCCTGCGAGCAACTTCTCGGGCATTTTCGACATGAATTTCCAAGTGTTCAGCGGCGTAGGCGTCGACAACGGCCAAACCTTGTTCAATATCGGCGACCAGGACAATGGCGCTTTGGACTCCACGAAGGGCAGTCTCAATGCGCTCTGAATGCTTGGTCAAGGGCACCTGTTGTGCAAGGGCTTGCTCAACCGCGTTAACCAATTCTTGACTGTCAGTCACTAGGACCGCTGCGGCGAGTTCATCATGTTCGGCTTGGCTGATCAAGTCTGCGGCAACGTGGGCGGGGTCAGCGCTGTGATCGGCCAAAATCAAGATCTCAGTGGGTCCCGCTTCAGAATCAATACCAATGATTCCCTGCAAAGCGCGCTTGGCCGCAGTCACATATATGTTTCCTGGACCCGTCACCAAATCGACCGGTCGGCACTCCCCCTCCGGCAGTTGCACTCCATAGGCCAACATGGCGACTGCTTGCGCACCGCCTACGGCATAAACTTCGGTAATCCCCAGAAGGTGCGCGGCAGCCATGATGACCGGGTGTGGCCAACCGCCCCAGTCTTTCTGCGGTGGTGATACCACGGCAATCGATCCCACCCCCGCGATTTGAGCAGGGACGACATTCATAATGACACTGCTGGGGTAAACGGCCTGACCGCCGGGAACATAAAGTCCCACTCGGTCTACGGGAATCCAGCGCTCGGTAACCGTTCCACCATCAACTACTTCAGTGACCGTTTCTCCGCGAACTTGGTCCGAATGCACAATTCGAGCTCGACGAATTGACTCAAGTAAGGCCGCCCGCACTCCCGGATCAAGGTTCGCGGCAGCATTTTCCAATTCGTCTACAGGCACTCGCAGTGAGGGCGGTGTAACTCCATCAAGGGTCTGTGACCACCGCGCAACAGCTTCGGCACCATTTTCCCGGACGTCTTTCAAGATTGGGGCGATTATGATTCCAGCGTCATCAACATTCGTGGCGGCGCGAGGCACCATATTTGCCACAGAATTCGAAACAGAATCGCCAGCAAAGGCATTCTCGCGCAGATCGATGAGCCGGATCATGAACATCAGTTTAGTCTGTGCTTGTGAGTTCCCGTATCCCGCTCTTTCCACTGAACACGATTCTGGTGCCGGGCCTGGTCCTCCCACTCCACATTTTTGAACCCCGCTACCGGTTGATGATCCAAGAACTTTTAGAGATTTCCGATGAAGAGCAGCGTGAATTTGGAATTGTGGCCGTCCGCGATGGGCACGACATTTCGACAAATGGCATTGAAGCCTTACACCCGGTGGGCACCTCAACAATTCTCCGTGAGGCAAATATCCATGAAGATGGTCGATACGATGTGGTCACCACAGGTTCGCGTCGATTTCGGATTACGTCACTGGATAGCAGCGCCCCACTTTTGCGTGCCGAGGTGGAATGGTTGCCCGAGCCGGAAACTGCGCAAACAGAGCAACTCGCACTGCTCACCCACAAAACCCTCCAAGATTTTTCTGCCTATCGCATTGCTCTTTCAGGGGAATTGAATGGCGAATTTTCATTGTTTGAAGAATTTCCCACAGATCCAACCGTTGTTTCATTTCTTCTGACCGCTGCGATTCTCCTACCTACAGCAGAGCGTCAGGAGCTGCTGGCAGCCCACGACACACCAAGCCGTCTTACACTCATCAGGACGCTTCTCAAGCGTGAAACGGGGCTAATAACGCAGCTGGGTGCGCTACCGGCCGTCGACTTGTTGCCAAGTAATGCTTCTCTCAATTGATGTGCATTTACAATGAGGGCCGTGTCAATTACTCCGGCAACACTCGCCCTTGATTCGCTCGGCATTTCGTACACACTCCACAAATATGACAGCGTAGCCGGGTCAGGGTTTGGCAAAGAGGCAGCCGACAGTATGAATCTTGATGGAAACCAGGTATTCAAGACCATAATTTTTGGAGATAAGAACATTGCAGCCGTAGGCATTGCCCCAGTCTCACAAAAAATTAGTACGAAAAAGCTCGCCGCTGCAGTGGGCCAGCGTTCATTTGAGCCAATGGATGCCGCGCTTGCCCAACGCCTCACCGGTTATGTGGTCGGCGGTATTAGCCCATTCGGTCAAAAAAAGGTTCTCATGACAGTGCTCGACGCAAGCGCACACCTTTTTGAGAGTATCTACGTCAGTGGAGGCCGCCGCGGCCTTGAAATTTGCCTCTCACCCAATGACCTAATCAGCGTCCTCGGCGCAATCACCGCAGACATTCAGGCAGAGTGATTCGCTACTCGTCTGCGCTGGGCTAAACAGTCGCCGATGGCCATGATCAGAATCACCAAGCTTGACCCGAGAGGCCACATCAGCAGCATCGCCGGCAATGTAACTTCAAGCGGGGCGTCAACAACAGTTGAATCGGGAATATCGACATTTGCCAGGTCGACAAAACCCAAATGTGAACCCACCCACCACATTGCAAAAGTACCAACTACCGCAGATGCCAACGAGGCAACCAGCGAGGCCACCAAATGTTCGCGACGCATGGACACCAATCCGATGGCCATCAAAACACCCGCGATTGCCCCTATCGCCCCGAACGCAATATTTGCGGCGAAGTATTCTTGAGGCTGATAATTCTCCGGAAAAACCCGGTCAGATGTGACAACAACCGAGACACGCGGAGCCAACGCCCACCAAACGACACCCAGTGCTGCGCCCGATAGTCCTCCCGCAATTACACCCGTGACAAATACTGTTATTGCTTTGCGCCTTCGCCCTGGCGTAACACCTGCATTGGCATTCACTAAATCAGACACGACGAACCTAATAGTGCCTTTAGGTCACCAAAGAGCGAGGGCGTAGGTGTGACTCGGTAGATGTCGTCGAGCTTCATGACTGTCGTTGATGTGCCACCTGTTAGGTGCAATTGCACTTCTGTAGTTCCCGGATGCTGTGCCAGAATATTTTTTAGACGTGCCACAAGTGGCGGAACACAACGGGTTGCGGCCATGGTGAGTCGGACCGGACCCGTGGGGGAACTTGAGAGATCCGGGGAAGTCACTTCAAGTGCTATAGCTCGTACTCCCTCTTCATCACTTCGGTCAATTTTTGTGCGGATGACCAGAATGGAGTCATCGACCAAAAGTGTGCCAAAGGATGCATAAGAGGCTGGGAAAACCATAACTTCAAGGCTTCCCTCCAGATCCTCTAAAGTCACGATGGCCCAAGCCGAGCCCTTTTTGGTGGTTTTTCGTACGACACTTGTAACCAACCCACCCAATGAAACTACCTGGCCGTCAAGGTGTTCATCAATCAAAACGGATGCGATGCTGCGGTCGGAGAGTTGCGCCAATGCACTCTCCATGCCAAAAAGTGGATGGTCAGAAACGTACAGCCCCAGCATTTCTCGCTCATGTGCTAAAAGGAGCGACTTCTCCCACTCGGTAATTCCGATTACTGGCCGTTCAATGAGTGAGAGCTCAGCATTTACTTCAAGCCCGCCGAACAAATCAAACTGCCCAATCGCCTCTGAGCGCTTGATGTCGACGGCTGCATCAATCACCTGCTCATGAACTGCAATTAACCCTTTGCGAGTATGCCCCAAACTGTCGAATGCGCCAGCTTTTACTAATGATTCAACAACTCGCCTATTGCACGCCGCGATATCCACTTTGGCAATGAAGTCGTGAAAATCAGCAAAACGACCAACCTTATTTCTCGTGGCGATCACGGAATCCACAACGTTAGTTCCCACATTGCGAATGGCCGTCAATCCGAACCGAATATCAGTTCCACGAGGGGTGTAGTTCGCATCGGAATCATTGACATCTGGTGGCAAAACTTTGATTCCCATGCGGCGACACTCATTGAGATAAATTGCCGATCGTTCCTTGTCATCGGCCATTGAGGTCAGCAACGCTGCCATGTACTCAGCCGGGTAATTGGCCTTCAAGTAAGCGGTCCAATACGAAACCAATCCGTAGCCGGCCGTGTGGGCCTTGTTGAAGGCGTAATCAGAGAAGGGAACAAGGACTTCCCATAGCTTATTAATGGCAGGGTCTGAGAACCCACGCTCGCGCATGCCTTCGCTAAATGGCACAAACTCTTTTTCGAGAATTGATTTTTTCTTCTTACCCATTGCCCGGCGAAGAAGATCTGCTTTACCGAGCGAGTATCCCGCCAACTGTTGCGCAATAGCCATGACCTGCTCTTGGTAAACAATTAGTCCGTAGGTATCACCGAGGATCTCACTCAAAGGCTCTTCAAGTTCAGGGTGAATGGGAACAACCGGCTTGCGTCCATTTTTTCGGTCCGCGTAGTCATTATGCGCATTGGCGCCCATGGGTCCCGGTCGATACAGCGCAAGCACCGCTGAAATGTCTTCAAAATTGTCTGGGGCCATGGATCGCAGGAGCGAACGCATCGGGCCGCCATCAAGTTGGAAAACTCCTAAGGTATCCCCGCGTGAGAGCAGTTCGTAGGCCACTTTGTCGTCGAGTGCCAAGGTTTCCAAAACAACTTCATCACCTGTGTTGCGTTTAATATTTTCCAGGCAGTCATCAAGAACACTGAGGTTACGTAAACCGAGAAAGTCCATCTTTAACAGACCAAGAGATTCACACGCGCCCATGTCAAACTGGGTGATGATTGCCCCGTCTTGTTCACGTTTCCACACCGGAATAACGTCCATGAGGGGTTCACTGCACAAAATGACACCGGCAGCATGGACACCTGGCTGGCGTTTGAGCCCTTCAAGGCCCTTGGCCGTGTCAACGACCGTCTTCACTTCAGGATCACTTGCATAAAGTGCCCGAAACTCTGCAGCTTCGGAATAGCGCGAATCAGTAGGGTCAAAAGCTCCTTTAAGAGTCATGTCCTTGCCCATAACGGACGGTGGCATAGCTTTTGTAATTCGATCGCCCACTGAGTAGGGCAGACCCAAGACACGCGCACTGTCTTTGATGGCAGCTTTCGCCTTAATCGATCCATACGTGACAATCTGTGCGACTCGCTCTTCCCCGTATTTCTCCGTTGCGTAACGGATCATGTCCGAACGCCGCCGTTCATCAAAGTCAATATCAATATCAGGCATCGAGATTCGTTCGGGATTTAAGAATCGCTCAAACAACAAGCCGTGCTCGATCGGATCCAGGTCCGTAATACCCAATGCATAAGCGATCATGGCGCCAGCGGCTGAACCACGACCAGGTCCCACCCGGATTCCATTGTTTTTCGCGTGCTGCACGAGGTCCGCAACCACCAAGAAATAGCCGGGAAATCCCATCTGGGCGATTACTCCCAATTCATACTCGGCCTGCGTTCGTACTTTGTCTGGGATACCGGTCGGGAACCTGCGTGCGAGGCCAATTTCTACTTCCTTAACCAGCCAGGACTCTTCACTTTCTCCTGCCGGAATGTCAGCGCGAGGCATGAGGTTCGCGCCTTCATTGAATTCAACATTGCACCGCTCTGCAATCAGCAGAGTGTTATCACAGGCCTCGGGGAATTCACTCCAAAGATCTCGCATTTGGGCAGCAGACTTCAAATAAAAATCACGTGCATCAAATCTGAATCTCTTCGGGTCATCGAGTGTTGTTCGAGTTCCAATACACAACAAGACATCATGCGTGTCTGCATCACTTTCATGAACGTAATGCATGTCATTGGTTGCAATAAGTGGCAAATCGAGCGCCTTGGAAATCTTGATCAAATCCGCCATAAAGTTACGCTCAATAGCGAGTCCGTGGTCCATGACCTCGGCAAAGAAATTACCCGCACCAAAAATATCCCGGTAATCCGCTGCTGTTGCCAGTGCTTTCTTGTACTGCCCGGCCTGTAGCCAACGATTTACTTCACCACTCGCGCACCCTGTTGTGCCAATAAGCCCTTTGCCGAAACGGTCCAAAAGTTCGCGATCAAATCGTGGCTTGTGATAGTAGCCCTCGATACTGGCCAGAGATGACAGCCGAAAAAGATTGTGCATGCCCTGCGTATTTTCTGCCCACAGAGTCATGTGCGTGTAACTGTGCTTTCCGCGGCCCGCCCCGGGATCTTCAGGAGCTCCTTCATCGAAGCCACCACCAAAATCAAATGGGGAGCGTTCAAAACGACCCTGCGGTGCGTAATAGCCTTCAAGCCCAATAATCGGCTTTACACCGTACGCTTTACCTTTTTTCCAGAAGTCGTAGGCGCCGTAAAGGTTGCCGTGATCCGTCATTGCAATTGCCGGCATACCTTGCTCTTTTGCCGCTATAAAGAGATCATCAAGTTTTGAAGCACCGTCAAGCATCGAGTACTCGGTATGCACATGAAGGTGAACAAAATCACCCTTGCTCACCGACTCACTCACACGATCACCCTTATCACATCACAACACGTCTACTGCAGAATTATTGGAGCCAATCACTTCACCGAATTCACTTCACACAATTCACTCCACACATCAGCCTGCACAAGGGGAAGGTGCATAACTTAATGGTCAAGCATCGCGCAAAATTCCAAGTGCACGGGTGAGGTCTTCGCTGTATTCACTTTTTAATTCAACTCGTTCCCCGGTTCGTGGGTGATCAAAGCCGAGTTCGACCGCGTGTAACCACTGACGATCCAGGCCTAATCGAGCTGCTAAAACCGGATCTCCACCGTACATGGTGTCACCGGCAATTGGGTGACGCATCGCGGACATGTGAACCCGTATTTGGTGGGTCCGACCCGTTTCAAGGAGCACCTGAACCAGGGACGCATGACGGAAGGCTTCCAGGGTCTCATAGTGGGTAATACTTGGTTTGCCGTCCTTTGTGATCGCATATTTGTACTCATGCCCCGGGTGGCGGCCAATGGCTGCGTCAACGGTTCCCACGAGTGGATCCAACAAGCCTTGGACAACAGCGTGATACACCTTGCTTACTTCTCGGTTCCGAAACAGGTTTTTCATGCGGGAGTACGAAATTTCATTCTTTGCCACAGCCATGAGCCCGGATGTTCCAGCATCAAGTCGATGCACTATCCCTTCGCGCTCGGGGGCTCCTGAGGTACTGATGGTGTACCCGGCTGCCGCCAAACCCCCAATAACCGTCGGTCCGAGCCAGCCACGGCTTGGGTGCGCTGCAACTCCAGCGGGCTTGTCAACAACGACTAAATCTGAATCGTCATAAATAATCGCCATTCCTGGAACAGGCTCAGCAATTATTTCAATGGTCCCTTTTGTGGGTGACACATCCAAATCAACATCAATCCGCTGTCCTTCAATAACACGATCACTTTTTGTCAACGGCCGTTCCGATACACAGATCGCTCCTGCTTCAATGAGGGCAACGGATGCGGAGCGGCTTAAACCAAGAAGTCTGGTAAGCGCAATGTCAAGCCGCTCCCCTGCCAGTCCCTCAGGAATGGTGAACTCACGGATCACGAGTCCAACCTGTCGGGTGGGCTAATGGTTTCAGGCTTTCCACCAATGGGTATCCCGCGCAGCAACAAAATTGCAATTCCTATTCCGGAAATCACAATTGACATGTCAGCAATATTGAAAATTGCCCAGTACGGCAACTGGATGAAGTCGACAACGAAACCTCGGAATGGACCTGGCGCCCTAAACATTCGGTCAATGAGATTTCCGATTGAACCACCGAGCAGTGCACCAAGCGCCAACGCCCACGGCAGGCTTGCGAGCCTACGGGCATACCGCAAGATGACAAACACAACAACGAACGCAACCAATGTGAAAAGCCAAGTGACCCCGGTCCCGATGGAGAAAGCGGCACCAGTGTTTTCAGCGTAGGTGAATTTTACGAATCCACCGAGGAACTCAATAGGTCCTTCACCCGAAGTTCTGCGTGGGAGCAAATACTCTTGGGCCAAGAACTTGGTCAGTTGGTCAAAACCAATAATGAGAATAGCGGTAGCGCCAAAAACTGTTAGGTCACGCCGGTTGCCGCGCCGCTGATCACTGCTGGCAACGATATTGGGGTCAGACACGTTTGCAGTCTACGCGAGCGCAAGACAGCACTTGCTCATGACTTACTCATGACTTACTCATGCTCTATCGCCCAACGGTTTACGAGCGCTCCTCAGCCACCTTGCATGACATGCACAGGGTTGCGCGAGGGAAAGCCTGCAGACGTAGCTTGCCAATTCCCTTCCCACAGGTGATGCAGACGCCATAGGTGCGATCATCAATACGACCCAGCGCTTGGCGAACCTGTTCGAGCATGTCCCGAGCATTATTTGCGAGTGACATTTCATGCTCGCGTTCGAAGGTCTTACTTCCCGCATCCGCTTGGTCATCGCCTGCTCCATCACCGGAATCGCGGATAAGGTCAGCGAGCCCCTGTTCTGTCATAGCAATTTCTTCAAGCAATCGAGCTTCGTCTTCATTAAGAGCCTTACGGACCCTATTCAACTCGACTTTTGTCCATGGGCTTTCGTCTTCTCGCACTACGATCATCGGGGCCTTAACGACCGGTCGAGGCGATATCACTTTGACGATCCCAGCCGCCTTTTTGCCCTTGGCGGGCGGTGTAGTCACCGGGACCAACTTTTCAAAAACAGTTTTTACCACTGGTTCGGGTTCAACCACGAGAACTTCCACCTCAGGAAGGGTCTCCTTTTTTGCACTCACTTTCTTCGGGGATGCCTTTGGTTCAGGCGTAGCGGGTGCCTTTTTCGCGGGTGCCTTTTTAGCGGGTGCTTTTTTAACAGGTGAAATGTGAACTGCCTTCTTTAGGGGCTTAGCTGGTGCAACCTTTTTGGTCGCCATCTTTTTTGCAGGAGCCTTTTTTGGTGAAACTTTTTTCGCGGGAGCTTTCTTCGCAGCGACCTTTTTTGGCGGGGCTTTCTTCGCTGGGGCTTTTTTGGCGAGGGCTCTTTTCACAGGAGCCTTCTTCGCCGGAGCCTTCTTCGCAGCGACCTTCTTGGACTGCACTTTTTTCGACACCAATCTCCCCGCCCCCTTAAATCAACAAACTGCTGTGGTTACCTTCTTGTGCATATGTGAAAGTACGCCGGACGACGCACGTGCGTATGGTATTGCCAGGGCGCTAAAGTTACCCACTGCCCCAGACTTAGACAAGCACCTCGACGAAAATCTTTACGATTCGTC
>CAMAVT010000036.1 GCA_945861775.1 Bifidobacterium breve | reverse complement strand
GGTGGACCAGCGAAACCAACAGTGAAAGTGAAAGGAATAAACATGGGTGAAATTGTTGGTGCTGGACTTCTGGCACACGTTCCGACCATTATGTTGCCAGAGACAATTCGCCGCGAACTCAACGAAGGTGAAGATTTTTCATTAGTGCCCGGCCTTAATCTTTTGCGCCAAGAAGTTTTCGAGCAGTTGGACTACGACACGGTAATCGTCCTTGATTCCCACTGGGCGACCACGGTTGAGTTCGTCGTGACTGCTCAGGATCGACGAGCGGGCCTCTTCACCTCTGAAGAACTGCCACGTGGGATGTGTCGAATTCCCTATGACTTTGAAGGGGATCCGCAACTTGCCCGAGCAATCGCAGCGGAGGGTGAGGCTCAAGGTACGTGGATTACCGCTATCGAAGATCAATATCTCCCGATTTTTTATGCGACCATCAACCTGTGGAAATTTCTTGGCGAAGGCCTTCCTGATAAAAAATGGATCTCGGTCAGTGTGTGTCAAACGGGGGATACTGAGGATTTCCTTTGCGCCGGTCGTGCCATCGGCCAGGCTATTGCGAAATCGGACCGTAAGGTTTTGTTGATCGCCTCAGGAGCTCTCTCGCATACGTTTTGGCCACTGCGAGAACTTCGCAATCACGAGTCAGCCGACCCAAAACATATTTTCACCTCCGAGGCGTACACGGCTGATCGTGAACGCATTGCCTGGTTTGAACAAGGTGACCACAAACAGGTGTTGGACACAATGCCCGAGTTCCTGAAGGTTAAGCCAGAAGCCCGCTTTTCGCACTACCTCATGATGATTGGCGCACTGGGGGAGGAAAAGGTAATCGCACCGGGACGACTCTTTGGTAAATATGAAAACTCAATTGGAACCGGTCAAGTGCACGTGTGGTTTGATCGACCGGAAAGCGGATGGCACCTGACGGAGGTATCGCAATGACCGAAACTCGAAGAGTCCTTCTTGACGGATACGCGACCGATGTTATCCGTGATGGAGATGAGCTGGTGGCTGGTGATGGCCGCCGCTTGGCAATTTCGGAAGCTATTCATTTACCACCCTGTGAGCCGACAAAGGTAATTGCGGTACATCTGAACTATTCATCACGCACCGCGGAGTTCATGACCAAGCTTCCCTCGGCACCCACCTATTTCCACAAACCCATCACAGCGGTGAATGCACACAACGCTGCCGTAGTGCGTCCCGCGGGCTGCAAATGGCTCAACTTCGAAGGTGAAATTGTTATTGTCATTGGAAAAACCTGTCGGAATATCTCACCTCAGGAAGCGTCTGAATACATCGCTGGTTACACGATCGGTAACGATTACGGTCTTCATGATTTCCGGGACACTGATGCAGGCTCCATGCTGCGTGTCAAGGGAGCTGACACCTTGGCCCCTATTGGACCAGGGATAGTTTCGGATTGGGATTTCCGTAATAAACGCATTCGAACTATTGTCAATGGAGAAGTAAAGCAAGACGCGACCACCGCTGAATTGGAATGGGACATGTCCTACCTCGTGGCCGACATTGCTCGAACAATCACGCTCGTCCCTGGAGACCTGATTTTCTCTGGTACACCTGCAAATTCACGCACCGTCTATCCAGGTGATGTTGTCCAGGTCGAGGTTGAAGGACTCGGCACTTTAACTAACACAATTGTTGAGGGCCCAACTCCGATTCGTACTGACGTGGGCGCCCAACCGACAGAAAGCGAAGAAGTCATTTCAACAGCACAAGGTGGTGACTGGGAATTCCGCGGAATTCGAACTCCATCGAAAGATCTCTACCCGTCAACGGTTGAGGAGAAGTAATGATCACGATTTCTATCGACATGGACAAGTGCCAGCACTACGGCCAGTGCGTGTTCGAAGCAGAAGATATTTTCGAACTTGATGACGATGGCAAGATTCAGTACGTCAAAGAGGTACCGGATGACCGACAGGACGATGTCGATAATGCGGTAGACGTGTGTCCCATGCAGGCTATTTCATCTGCAACTATTTAGTTCACTTTGAGTCTGGGTCCACAAAATAACCCACGGTCTGTGCGGCTGGGGTCCATGCGAGCCACACGCGTGGGTGATCGTGAGCAGACCCGCTGAATCTGAGTACGCGCGGCGGTGGGTTGACAGCACTCTCAGTCGGAGGTGGTCTCTAGGGCTGGGCTTTCACCGTAAGTACGGCCCCATCCGTGGCGAACCCTGTTCTCTCAGGAGGTAGCCGACATGTTGCCTGTCTCCGCGGGCCGGCTCAGGGTGTGGTGTGGGATTCCCAAAGATGAAAGTCAGGGTTTTTCGAGTTCTGGTGTCACCGGGTTTCCGGCCCCCTTGGGTGTCTTCCCTCGGGAGCCGAGCAGGAATAAGGAGAGTATTGCGGCGATCGCGACCCCAACAGCGGCAATCATCAATGCCGTGGTCACCCCAACGGTATAAGAAAGACTGGCTGCGGTAGCTGCAGCTTGACCGTTGCTTTGCAGGATTTCAGGGATGGCACCGGAAACTACCTCATCGGTCAGTGACTCATATCCGGAAATCTGAGCGCCTTCAACCAGCCAAACCGAAGTCACTCGCACCGCCGAAATTGCACCGATCACGGCAATACCCAAGACCGCCGATATGGAGCTAATCAGCGCCATGAAGCCCGAGATAGTACCCATTTGGTCGCGCGGAATTGCCATCATGGCACCGGCTGACACGGCCGGCATTCCGACGCCGATACCTACTCCCATAACCGCAAACCAGAACATGATCTGCAACAAGCCGGTAGTCACAGTAGTTAGGTGCATGCCAAAGAGCCCAATAGCCACCGTGCTTAATCCGATGCAGGTTGTCGGGCCTAACCCGATACGCCCCATAATTCTTGGCGAGATAGGAGAGAACGCAACCAACATTAAGGAGGCGCCGAAGGAGGAAATCCCGGCCATCATCGGGGTGAACCCGAGCACGTTTTGAACCAAGAGCATCTGCTGCATCATGGCTCCGGCCAAGACCATCGAAAGCAGGACCGAGATTGCCAATGTTGCTGGGATGGGCGCCACCTTGATCGACGCCCAGTTAGTCAACTTAACGAGGCCGTGGCGTTGCTGCAGGACCATAATCAAAAGGACAACGAATCCAATAGCAACCGGTAGATAAACAATGGGTTCGTAATACTTACTGGTTTCTAGCATGCTCAGGCCACCGGCAACCAGAATCATTGCGATCGTAAGAAGTGATGATCCCAACCAATCAACTCGACGTTTTTCGCCTCCAGCAGGAATATCTTTCGGAACCTCTCGAAGAACCAGCGGAATAACAGCTGCCATTAAAACAACGTTGATCCCGAACATCCAGCGCCAGCCCAGGAACTGGACCATCGCCCCGCCGATAATGGGTCCGAACATAGAAGCACCTGAGGTGACAGCGACCCAGGTTCCAATTAGTTTCG
This sequence comes from Bifidobacterium breve, assembly GCA_945861775.1. Lineage (GTDB taxonomy): Bacteria > Actinomycetota > Actinomycetes > S36-B12 > S36-B12 > UBA4592. Next base: position 12,401 of record CAMAVT010000036.1, on the reverse strand, counting down.
CTATTTGATCGTGGGCAACCGCCGATGTCAACATGGCCAAGGCCAAAGTTCCCATGAATCCCGACCCGACGCCTTGAATAGCCCGGCCAACGATCAGAACGCCCATATCGGGGGAAAGCGCACTGATGGCTGAGCCAGCAACAAAAATTGAGGTACCGATTAAATACAGTCGACGCCGTCCGGTGCGGTCTCCGAGTGCACCTGCTGGCACCGCGAGAGCGGCGCCAGCCACCATGTACGCCATCATGGCCCATTCCATCTGGATCATGCCAACGCCAAATTCCTTTTGAATAGTGGGCAGGGCAACCGACATGACGCTGAGGTCAAGTCCCACCAGGAATTGACCGGTAGCAAGCGCGATTAGCGCTATGTTCGCGGCCATTCCCATCCGCACTTTGCTGGCATTAGAACCGTCCTGGGGCCGGGGAGACTCACCCCCTGCCGGAGGTTTAGGTACATCGGGATTGTGGTGATGAATTCTCGAGAGCTGGGCTAAGTCCATCCGTAGGTTCACTGTTTGAGTATCGCAGTTTGGAAGAAAAAAAAACGCATTTGGGCGATTTTTCGCGATATATATGATTGCGACATGAAAAGCGAGTGGATCCCTCTCTGGCAGCCGCATAGCCGCACCATCATCGCGCCCCCTGAAGAAATCTATCTAATTACCGACGGTGACGAGCAGGTTCTCACCGGAGAGCTATTCGCCGCGCTGGCGCCACACATTGATGGAATGGCCACTGTCGGTGAAATTACAGCCCGCATGGTCGCTGACGGGAGCGCAACGGAGCAGGAGGTCCCTGCGGCGATTGAGATTTTGCGTGATCACGGGTTCGTGGTCGATGCGGGTGAGTTCACCACCCCCGCCGACGTTTATCGAATGTGGTGGCGTGATGACCTGGCAGAGAGTGCACCAGTGTCAACCGTGGCCGTTATTGGAGTTGGCGGGGCGCCGGTAAGTGAAATCCGACGGGCCATATCCGAGCACAATTTGGTCACCACCGAAGATATTGCTAGCGCCGCTGCTCTCGTGCTCGTCGCCGATGACTACTTAAACCCTGAAATCGCCGAAGTCGCGAAAATGACCTATCAATCGGGTATCCCGGTCCTGATGACAAATGTTTTCGGGGTTCGCCCAACTATTGGTCCGTGGCTTGGCGCACCAGGGCCTTGTTGGCAATGCCTGGCGGTTCGCTTGGAATTCAATAGGCAGGTCGAGAAGCGTTTACTCGGTGAGGGCGAACGTATGGGTCCAATTGCCATGGGCTTTACGCCAACCACGCTCGCACATGCAGGTGGTGAAATCGCACTCGAACTCTTGCGCACTTTCGCTGGCCGGCCACACGTTAGTGCGCATCAGGATCCGGCGATTTCGATGATGACAATGATCGACCACCGAAACGGCGACCGGAGCATTCACCACGTCGTTCGACGACCGCAGTGCGAGTCCTGCGGTGAACCACTCACCTTAGAAAACGCACCGGTTGAAATAGTTCTCGAAACAGGTGCGCTCGATGCTAAAGACGACGGTAGCTACCGGCGCCTCACTCCGCAACAGACCTTGGACACCTATGGCCACCAGGTCAGCCGCGTCACTGGCGTAGTTGAACACTTACAACGCACGAACTTGGACAATGAAGTCACGCACGTGGTTGAGTCGGGGGTTAACCTTGCCACCGCGAAAAAGGGTGCAAAGGTATGCGGGTTTCGTCAGAATGCTGGCGGTAAAGGCACAACCCCTGAACAGGCGCGGGCGGGCGCTTTAGCAGAGGCCATCGAACGTTACGCCGCAACGTATGCAGGCGATGAACCGAGCATGGTTTCTTCGATGACCAAACTTGGTGAACTGGCGATTGATCCGCGCTCATGCATGCTATTTAGTGAGCACCAGTACGAGACCCGACAGGAGTGGAATGCCCCTCGTAACGGTAAGCATGTGATTCCAAAGAGATTTGATCCGGATGTTGAAATGCCGTGGTCGCCAATTTGGTCGCTGACCGAGCAACGTCGCCTCTGGCTACCAACGGCTTATACCTTTTACAACTACGTGGGTGAATACCCGCGCAACGGCTGCAATTCGGATTCAAATGGCAATGCCGCTGGTACCTCGATCGAAGATGCAATTTTACAAGGCTTCTTCGAGTTGGTTGAACGTGACGCCGTTGCGACTTGGTGGTACAACGGTATCAATAGGCCAGGAGTCGATATCGATTCCTATGCAACCACCTATGACGATCCGTATTTCAATCGCCTTCGAACCCAGTACAGCGAAGTTCTTGACCGCGATATTTGGGCGCTCGATGTCACCAGTGATCTTGGCATCCCGGCATTCGTGGCCGCCTCGAAAGCTCGCACCGGTCTTCCCCGTATCCTCCTTGGTTTCGGCGCCCACCGTGACCCACGGGGTGCACTGCTTCGCGCACTAACCGAAATGAATCAGATGCTCGGGATGATCGCCTCAATGGAGGCCCACGGAGAGCCCACCGAACTAGACGTTTCACGTCCAGAGGTGAATTGGTGGTACACGCCGACAATGGACCAGCACCCATATGTGCTTCCGGACCCCACACTTGCTCTCACGACACCGACCGATCATGCGCATAACTGGAGCACCGATGGCAAGGCCAATGTTGAAAAGGTAGTGACACTACTTGCAGACCACGGTATGACGATGTCGGTTGCAAATATGACCAAGCCCGATATCGGAATGCCCGTTGTTAAAGTAGTGGTGCCAGGTATTCGACACTTCTGGCCGAGGTATGCACCAGGAAGACTGTATGACGTACCGGTGAAGATGGGTTGGCGTAAAACCGCGCTAACGGAAACTGAACTTAACCCGACACCAATATTCTGGTAGCTAGGAACTCTCAGATTGTGGGTTGGCTTTCACTGACGACCTTCAGCGCACCGCCGTTTAGCAATAATTGCAGCATCGGCGTGGTGTCATCGATGCACGTAGTTGAATCTATCTCGAACTGTTCACACAATGAGTCAACTAAATCCTGAAATGACATTGGGTGGTCGAGGTAGTCCCAAATCAATGCACCCATTTGGTCAAGCCCCATCAACTCGTATTCAGATGTCACAAGTATTAGATCGTCGCCAACCCATGAGGTCATCACCCGATCATCTTTAGCAAAACGAGTAGTGAGGTCGAGTGGCACATCTTGCTTTGGCGGGAGCGCAGCCGCAAACAATGTGTCACCGGAGGACGTTAGCCGGTTTGCAGTGTCCGGCGAAGATTTTGTTAACCTGCCTTCGATGGAATAGCCAAATTCCTCCATCAAGGCGCCGCAATTGCGCTCAATTTTGGTGACTTGGCTAGCACTTAGCTCATTGCGCCAACCCCCGGCTTGGCCCTTTCTAAAGAAAGGAACATCGGTGCCCGTCGCGCGCTCGCTAAACCCGCCTTCACGCTCACGCGATTGCAGTTTGTCAAAACGCGTTGATTCGACGGCGTAGACAAGCTCGTCTTCCGAAACTTCGAGACCTGCGAATTCCAATGCTGCACCAAAAGTCGCATGCGGCTCTGCCAAGAAATCCTCATAGCGGTAGACCGTGACCGGGTAGGTGGGTAGACGGCGCCAACTATCAAGGTGCTCTGACCAAGAGCCTTGCGGCTGGCGGCTCATAAGTACCGATGGGGTTCCAGGGGATTGCGGATCACGCCGGCAGAGCAGATCAACCGCACCGTCCAGACTCAGATTGAAATGCCGAGCGGCTGAACACGCGACATCACGTGGATCTCGAATAATCACCAGGGCAGCACGCGAGGTTGCCGCGGGGAATAACTCCGAGCCATCAGGTGCGCTACGAAACTTCTCGTGGGTTTTGCGCAGGGTTGGGCGACCCGACCGATCGTTGGTAACCAACTCCAATCTTGACCTCAGTAAATCCAACTCGTCGCAACTAAGGCGCCTGGCATCAATACCCCAAGTGGTCAGATACTCCATCTGGCATGGGTTCGCGGACTCATGTGGCGTGAATTTTTCATCTTGGGCCGCCTCGACCGCCTTCCAGACGAAGCGAAACCAGGTGTTGCCAGATTTTGGATATGAGGCTAACCAGACACTTGACGGCAGCACGGCCAGTTTATCGTTAGCCATTATTTACGACCACCCAATCAGCAAGCTCGCTAAGCGCAGCAGTCAAAGCAAGTTTTGCTTTGATGGCCACCGCCTGCGCATCCTCTGAAGCCCATTGCGCATCCGGGTCTGTCACCACCCGTAGTGGGTCACTACTGACCCACGCTGGTAAAACTGCAAGAGCGGTCACAATATCTAGTAACTCACTCGGTGTGCGTTCTTTTGCCACCACCTCAACCAGCAGCGCCCGCGCGATTCGAGCCCGGCCAATCCCGGGTGATACCGGTTCGGGTGGTTCAGGCATTAAAGTTGCCATGGCAACCAAGGGAATCGGCTCCGGCCAACGGCTAATCGCGACGCCCACGGCATTACCACCAGGGCGCACAAATTGTTCAATATCTAATGACTCACTGACGGCCACGTTGGCGGAACAGATCACGGGAGACCGGCGCGGGTACACGACAACTTGGCCAGCATCCACCCGCGCAGGAACTAAAAAGTCACCTAAGCAACTCCAGCCCATTTTCGAAAGTCCGATGATCACCTGCTCTGCGAGTGCTGGGGCCGAGGAAATCAATACCGCTCTGCCTGCAGGGTCAACCATGACCGAGCCATTGAGCAACCAGAATCCTCGCCGCCACCAAGCGAGCGGCTCTATCAAATTACTGAGCACCATGTCTTCGCACTGGGCATCAACGCCACCAGCCAAGGTCAACACATGGGAACCATCCGGTGCCACCTGAAAAGCAGCCAGCCCGGGAAGGTTTACCTCCCAGGGTTCAACTTCGGTATTGACAAGCCCCGACATCAATAACTCCTAGTCGAAAAACCGCAGATCAGTCCAACGGACTGATAGCGATTTCACCAATTGAACCGTGGGTGTAGTAATCAAGGCCGGTAGCCAAGGCAAATGCATCACTATCGCCGGTACCTAATGGAACTGAGCCCAAGTCCATAGCCGTCGCAGAATACTGAATGGTTGCCATCATTACTCCGACATGTTTAAGCATTAGCGAGTAAGCGATCCCCTCATATTTGGTTGCGATGTCTGGGTAGCGCGCAGCAAGTACCAGTAACACCTGTGGCCTGGATATGCCACCACCTGTGGCCTCGCTGGCACCAAAGATTACTTTCTCCTGGTGTTCCAATGAGCCGGTCAAGGCGCCCAGTGAATGTGAGCCTTGACGGTAGATGTAGGCGCCGGGCGCTAGGCCGGCAACCCGACTTGCGAACACAACTATGTCAATCTCATAAAGCCCGCCGCCTGATGGATAGGTGCGGCCTGAACGTTCAATGATCTTCCCAAGAATTTCGTCGCTTCGCGGAATGAGATGCATCACGCGCGCAAGTAGTTCGGCGAGTTTTGCTACTGGCAGTTCCGGACCATCCCATGCGCGAATCGAGGTACGTTTTTCAAGCACTACTCCAAATGGCGGATCAACCGCAATCACCTTGGGAATGTCAATACTTGGTAACAGGATGTCACCTGGCAAAGGCTGGGTCGAGGGCTCCTCAGGATGCGGCTTAATCGTGAATCGCGAGGAACCGCCTAACCTGCCCAGCGATCGACCATCTCGAGTCTTGGAGTGGAAAAGCAGATCGTGAAACTCCCAAGACTTCGGGATATCAGCATCTTCGATTGATTTACCAACTTCATTGAGTGGCACACTCGCGGCCAGGGTGTAAGTCTTCACCAATACTTGGCCATCTTGTTCAAGGCCAATCTTTACGTGTAACACCTCGATTCGCTGATGAGCAGCAGGGATATCTGACACCGAACCATCGGCGTTCAATTCGTAAACCGTTCGTTTCTTGGGTGCTTGTGCAACCGCCGCAAGGACACTTGCTTGCATCTGGTGTTCCACCCCGAGATTGGCCATCACCTTTGGGAGCAATGCGATCGCCTGCGGAGTGAAAACTTCAAAGCCGATGCGGGAGCCAAGACCAGTGTGATTCATGTCAACTGCCAGACGGATCGGTGGCAACCCACCTAGCAAGGGCTCGATCGCTTGGAAGTGCGACAAACTTGACGCGGGTACTCCGGCATCCTGCAAAATCGTCTTTGCAAGATTGAGTTGTTCGGTAGCTGGAATGTTAAACAGCATCCGAACTGCACCTTCACGACCAGGGAGCACCGCAAGCATCTCGGGCAGTCCCAGGCCAGCAACTAGCGCGCGTGCATCGGGGTTGTTAGCGACGCGGCAAGTGCTTCCTAATGCCTGCAGGGTCGCCTCGAGTCTCTGCTCCTGGGTGTGGAGGTCGAGTGAATCGGTAGGAGGCGCCAAAGGAACAAAGACACCCATTAGGGACTCGATGCCATCGACGATGTCAAACTCATAAAATCCGTTGGGCAAAAGAAGTGCGCGATCACCGCTAGCGCCGTCACCTTCGTATGGCAAACACACGGAGATATCAACTTGACGCGATTCATCGTGGTGCAACTCAAAAATTAAATGGAACGATTCATCGGCGCCCTCGACCGGTATCTGATCAAGACCAGCCACCAGCCCGGTGTGTGAAAACCCTCGGGGCAGGGCTTCCTGCTCAGCCCAGGCAATGAGCGAGTTGACTTCCGGTACGAACTCAAAGCCGCGGGACACAGCCGTCACAATGCCGATTGAGCGCATCAGGCCCAGAACTTCGCACACACCTGAAACACTTAAACCAGACGACGCAGCAAGAGCAATTGGTGTTCGATCGAATGCCAAACCTGCGGCTACCGCGGCGACCCTAGGGTCATGAATTTCTAGGTATGCGGAAGTGGTGGGTATCTCAATGACCATGAGCCGCTTGTTGCGTCGCACGTATGCGAATCTCGATAGACGATATGCCGTGGTCGGTAAGGCATCAATGGGCAGGTGGGCCAATGGCTTCAGCCCTGGCACTAAAGTCGCAAGCGGCGCGTCGTCGTCATACGCGGTAACGGCGAGAAACCCGCCGTCGGCCAACCTCTGCATCAACTTGGGGTCTATGCCCACCGATGAAGGTGTCGTCCCGTGGCTTGGCAACGTGCCGGCGAAGTTCGCAGGCACCACAAGTGAGCCACTTGGCCCGACCAGCTCACTCCAGTTTTCGTCGGCAGAATTGATTGTGACCGCTGGACTAAGCCCAAGCATCTTGCTCACCGAACGGCCACCCAACGCCGAACTCGACCAACGGCCACCGGCAAAGTGTCAGCTACGTCAATGGTAAACCGATATTCACGGGCTCCACGGGTTGTATGAACTGGATCCTTGAAACGAAGTACGATTTCCCAGCAGTTGCCACCTACCCGGCTGAATGGGCTGTACTCCGTGCTGTAAGTCTGATATTGCAGCCCATCATTTAAAGCATCCAGGAATGCCATGGCAATTTGGTACCCATTGGTTGCGGCAAGATTCAAGGCTCGTTCAACAGAAACGGATGGATCCTGCGGGGCCCGGAAGTAGATCTCTTCTAAGAAATCTTGGACAGCTAACTGCACATCACGTGAAGGTTCAACCTGAAGGCGAGTCCAGATATCGCTTGCAATGTCATCGATTCCGAAAACTTCATCGTCGGCACCCGCTGCAATATCTTCAGCTTTGGCTTTCGCAGCCAATCCTTGCTCGTGACCCTTTAGCGCATCGGTGTGAACCGCAGAAAGGCACTGCCGCGCCAAATTCTCCGGATGCCATCCGTATATCCCGCGCAAGCCATTGCGATGCAACTTTTGCACAACGGTGCCATCGAGCAATGTTGCGGTTCCGGGCTCTGCGCTTCCAGGCATTGACACCACCGAGATGCTGCCATTGGCTTGGCCTTGAACTAGTGCGGCCAACATGTCATAAACATCCGAGGCATACGGGCCAACAGGCGTAATTGCAAACCGCGGCTCGTCATTAATCGAAAGCACCCAGATCAAGCGGCGAGCTTCCGCTGGATTTGCATCCAAGTAATCAACCATCGCTTGGGGGTCATTAACGATTCCACTTCCCACGCCGTACCCACCACCCATGGCCTCAGTGAAAGAATCCCGAGTGATTTCGTCACCAAAGTCGTAGCTCATTGTGCCTATTGCAAAAGTGCGCGCAGGATATTTGATCGACGGCTCAACCGCGGCGGGAACTACTGCATCACCCCTCCGCTCCTCGCGTATGTAAGCCTCACGGGGCAATGGTGGTTCGCCGGTGTGATGGGTAGCTGACGAATGTGGTGGCAGCTGATATTGATTAGTTGGCCTCGGTGGCTCTGGCAGCGCCGACGGCGCATCAGGGGCGGGTTGCAAAGCCAAGATTCGCGCGTTGTCGGCAGCAAATGAGGCAATCGCCACCCCGTCGAAAAGTACTGCAAGGGCTCGGTCAACTGCGACCTCACCACCGATACACCGATCGGCCCCCGCCCCTGTGCATGGGCGTGCCGTTGCTATCAAGACATTTCGAACCAACTGTGGATTCGGTGGGCGGCCAGCCTGCACCAAAGCCGACGTAATCGCGGTGATCAATCCAGTAAGTACCGGCGCCGCCACGCTGGTGCCCTTTTGATTGACGACATCACCATCGGGCTTGGCTCCTAGGACGTTCTCACCCGGGCCCATGATCGAATGCCCGTCATATCGTGAGCCAAAGTTTGTGAAATGCATGGGAGCGCCGTCATCGGCAAGCGCCCCGACCGCGAGCACCGTAGGCATGGCCGCCGGTGAGCACCAGTTCTCACCGTAATCGTTCCCGGCTGGTGCCACAATAATCGCGCCGGCTTCCTCGGCTTTGCGAACTGCATCGGTCAACCAGGACTGGGTTTGTCCCGTTTGGCTTGGGTGACAAAAAGCGCAATGGATGATCTGGGCACCTTGGGATAGCGCATACTCAATGGCTCGCGCAATCCCAATCTCGGATTCGGCGCTGTCATCATCAACACCTGATGCGATGAAAAGTCCACGAGCCCGCGGGGCTAGACCCGGTACTTCACTTCCGGGTTGGCCAAAAATGACACTCGTAATATGAGTTGCATGACCGGTACTACCTACTGAGTCTTCGCGGTCATCAAGCCAGTACCCGCGCACCGCAGTTACATCAGCCCCGTCGAATGCTGGGTGAGTGATAACCGGACTGCCATCAATGACAGCGGTGAGCACGCGCGGATCCCCTTGAGTGAGCGCCCGCAAACGAAGCACCCCGGGCAGGGTATTGAGATCAGGCATTTTTAACCCTAACGATGGGTGAGGCCGCGAGTAAAACCGACGGAATCTTTTGGTGAAACTTCAACTGCCGAAACTCCACGCACCTCGAGAAACTTGGCCCAGTGTGCAACTGCAAACATCCCGGACCCATTTTGATGGTCATCCGCCCATGGCTCATAGATATGGGCGAGGATTCTTACGGCTTCATCTGGGCTATGACCGCGTGGATGCACGCTGTGGCCGGGATGCAGGTCCCGTGAAACCGTTTTTACCGACTCACTCGCACGATCTATCAGGGAATTAGATGTGGGCTTCGCCTTCGTCTTCGCCTTTTTGGGCAACGCAGCGCGAGGAGCGGGGCTTTCACCATCTGTGGATTTCTTGGACGCGGTCATCGTGACCTGTTTCTTGGAGCAAACGCTGCACTCACCCACGGAGATGGGTCGTCGTAGTTAGCTCCGTGGGTCAAGTGGATGTACACATCGATTAACTGCTCGAGAGTTCCAGACGTAACATCGACCGTCGAGGACGGAATGAAGATTTCAGGCCGCTGCACCGGCGGTGCCAGAATTGGGAACATGTTGGCTGACTATCAGACGGCCGTTGTCCAGCTGCGAACCTGGCCCAAGGTGACGGGCATCAGTTCACTGACATCGATAGTGAACCGATAAACGCGACGAGCACGGCGGGTGTTCTCTGGGTCGAAGAACTTCATCTTGACATCCCAAGCATCAGCATCGGCGCGGGCAAACGGCGACATTTCAGTTTCAATGGTTTCAAGTTGCATTCCACCACCCAGGGCTTCTGAGAAAACCATCGCGGCCTGGAAAGCATTCGTTGCGGCAAAGTTAATCGCACGATCGCTGGAGAGTACTCCAAGGTTGCGCAGATCGTAGTAAACCCGATCGAGGAAGGCCCGCAGGTTGTTCTGGATTGTTAATAGATCGGCGGTGGCTGATGTGCGCCCACTCACAGCTTCAGCAGCTTGCGCGATGAGCGCATTGTGCTTCCAGCCGTACATGCCGCGGGGATTCTCCAACTGCAGCACGGGCACAACTTGACCCGAGAATAAGCGAACCGTGTTGCCCGTTAGCCGCCCAGGAATGCTGACTCGCTGGACATGATCTTCTTCACCTTCGCCAAGAATTTCGGCGGCCAGGATTTCAACGAGCCGACCATATAGGTCAGCGCCGAAGGCGCCGGTGGGCTCCAGCGCATAGACAGGTGTCAGTTCAATATTCAAAGTCCAGATAAGCGCCCTGGCCTCGGAAGTGTTATCTCCCAGGTATGCGACTAATTGTCGAGCGTCATATGGATTCGGTGGAACAACTTCTCCATTAATTTCAACAGGTGGCATCAATTGCTTGAATGAATCGCGACGAGCCTCCGTACCGAAATCATAAGACAGGTTGCCGAGTGCGTACACCATGTTTTGACCGTCAGGGGCATCGGCCATCGATGGTCGAACTGATGCTGAAACACCAGACTCGGCGTTAGCGTTTTGTGGTGAACTACCACAACCACAGCCGCCTGCAGGGGAGACGCCCGAAGGCCCGATTACCGTTGCTTCACTCATTGCCGCCACTGCTCCTTCGACATCAATCGTTCCTGACAGCAGGCGCTGACAGATAGTTGCATCAGTTTTACCACAAGGCGAGGTCGTGCGCAGCATAACTTCACGAATCATTAAAGGGCTCGCGGCTACCGCCGGAACGAGTTCGCGGCTCTGCGACAGCAGCAGCGCAGCCACGCCGGTCACCATTGGAGTCGCAAACGACGTGCCACTGAGCCTTGAAACTCCGCCCCCGGGGACAGCTCCTAAAATATTCTCCCCTGGCGCGGTAATGCCATTGCAGGAGTAGCCATGGCCCCAGTTGCTGAAATCCATGGGTTCACCCAAAGAATTGATGGCCCCGACCGCCAACGCCGTACTGGCCGCAGCCGGCACATGTAGGCATTCGCAGCCATCGTTGCCCGCTGCAGCAATCAACAGGACACCGGCCTCAGCGCATCGTGCCACCGCTTCGGAGAGCCACTGATCGGCTACCCCGGTGTCTGAATATTGGCCACCGGAGAAATTGATGATGTCGGCGCCTTCTTCAATGGCTAGTTCAATAGCTCGAGCAACCTCGAGTTGGGGCGCGCTACGTGCCACTGAGTCGTATACGGGGATGATGACCCCTCTTACTCCAGGGCAGATGCCCTGAACTTCAGTGCCAGGCTGGCCAAAGAGAATGCTCGCCACGTGCGTGCCGTGTTCCGCCATGCTATTGCCTGCCTCGGCAGACATGATGTTTGCTCCCAATGCCGTTCGCAGATCTGCCCCCACGAAAACCCGGTGAGTGAAGTCAACCGGGCCGTCAATCACTACGACGGTGACTTGAGAAGACCCTCCGCCTGTCGCCTCGTGCAGCTCGCGCAACCCTTTTAGTAGGTCCAGGTTCGAGCCGGGAGCCAACATGCCTTGATTGAGTGCCATCGACGGCCACGTCGCTTCGGGCTGCAATCGGGTAATTTCAGGCACCCATGAACAGTATCTGACAACCGCAGATCGGGCTACCCATTGAACGGATAATTTGGCAAGCAGATGCGAAGACTTACGGTCCGGCCTGCGCCACCTTTGAGTCGCGCTGAACAACCCGGCACCTGGGTTTCAACACCACAGCGCAAATGGCCCTCGTCCCAAACCTTTCAACTTTCCTACCAAGTAATGCGGATACGGCTGTGCCCAAATGTGAGTGTGGGAAGTTTCATCAAAACACCGGATATAGCCGCGTTGTGACGTACCATGAAGTTTATAGTTGCCCGCTTGGGTATCGGCCCGTTAAAGAATTAGGAGCACCAAATGCCCAGTATTGATATTGCTACACCAGTAAGTTCAGCGCCGACTGATCGGCTCGCACTCGGTGTTGGTTGGGTGCGGCCCGGTGTGGCCGGTATCGGCGGCACATTAAACCCCTCCTTCCTGGGGGTGTGTATGTATATGCCGACTATGTGCTTTGAAGAGTAGCACCGCTTCCTACCGCTAGGTGGGGTGTTTACACCCTGTTGCTGGCCCTTGACCGCTGTTGGTCGGGGGCCAGTTGTTTGCGGTAGTGAACTCGAACACCCTAAGTGGTCTAAGTCTTAGTGGCCCCGGTGCTGGCCAGGTGTCACTGGTAGCGGGGGTAATGTGGGTAGTG
>CAMAVT010000035.1 GCA_945861775.1 Bifidobacterium breve | reverse complement strand
ATTTGCAGGTGCGTAGTTGCGCACATCGTCGTTGGCATTGCCAGCAGCAGCGACAACACTGGCACCCCTTGAGAGAGCTCCATCAATCGCTGTCTGCAATGCAGGCGTACACATTCCAAATGTGGCGAATGAAAGGTTGATGACATTTGCGGGCGTGGCGTTGTCAGGAACCCCAGGAACAGAGCCACCGGATGCCCATGTGATCGATGCTGCTACGTCGGAGAGCAGGCCGCCTCGCCAAGAGAGCGCACGGATCGGCTGAATCAAGGCCTTGGGAGCTACTCCAACAATTCCAATACCGTTGTTTGCTCCAGCGCCAATAATTCCAGCCATCCCCGTTCCGTGCCAAGAACTATTTCGGACCGGGGCGATCGCGCGCCAATCGCCTGGGTCTGTTGGGTTTGAATCCCAACCAGTGGCTCCATACCGCTCCGAATCGACGTAATCGCCGTCAAAACTCACAGTATTCTCAACCGGCGCAGGAATTGCCGTTGCGCTCGCTGGCGATGCGCTCGTTGGCGATGCGCTCGCTGTCGGTGCGCTCGCTGTCGGTGCGCTCGCTGTCGGTGCGCTCGTTGGCGTTGCGCTCGCTGAAGGCGTGGTGACGGGTTCAGGTGCATCAACGACACCACTGCGGCCCTGGAATGCAACGCCTGAATCGCGAACACCCGCTAACTCTGGGTAGTTCGACACAAAGTCGTAACCTGAGATAATTCGGTCACCGAAATCGGCATGTGCCGTGATCCCAGTATCGATAACGGCAACACGGACACCTTCACCTTGTGCGATCGAATACGCCGAAGTCATTTCCGTTGGAGACGTTGCGGCCCCAATTCCGAACTTATCCCAGAGATTCCATTGGGATCCAGCGAAATCCACGTCATCGGGTGACGTCTCTGGGAAGGAGGCCGTGGTCACGATCTGATCTGGTTCTGCCGAAACAACCCGAGGGTCTGCTGTGAGCGCTTCAGCCATTGCCTCAGCGGCGGCGAGTGAAACCGGCTCACTTAATTCCACCGTACGCAGGCCATCGCCCAATTCCTTGCCTGGCTCAAGTACTACGGCCTCAACCAATTCCGCGCCCGTAGCAACCGTGGCGGATTCCAGTGGATCCACACCAGGTTCGTATTCAACAACCAGCCGTGAGACCTCCCCGTCCATTCCATTGGTCGGGGTCACCTCAACCGGTTCTGACGGAATGCTTTCTCCCACCGGACTAATCGCAATGATCGTCACGACATATGTGCGCCCATTTCGAAGGCCTGAAACTGTGGCGTTAACCGCCGGTGCAGAAATGGCGACCTCTTGGAAATCTCCCGAATCATCGATTGCTTCCACGCGAATTCGGTACCCCGACAACGCTGGCGCTTCCGAATCTTCAACAACAATCGGTGCAGCCCACTCGATTTCAGCTGAGTTGTTTCCCGGCAAAACCACGACATCTACAGGTGTCTCCGGGCAAAGATTCTCGTCGGTTGGTTCGGGGCTCATACTCGGAGAAGGGCTCACACTCGCAGACGGACTCACACTCGCAGACGGACTCACACTCGCAGACGGACTCACACTCGCAGAGGGACTGACGCTCGCAGAGGGACTGACACTCGGAGAGGGACTGACACTCGGAGAGGGGCTCACACTCGCAGACGGGCTCACACTCGGAGAAGGACTGACGCTCGCAGACGGGCTCACACTCGCAGACGGACTCACACTCGCAGACGGACTCGAGGATCCGGATGGCTCAATAGAGCTGGTTTCTGGTTCAGTCGCAGGCAATGTACCTGCACGTGCTGAGAGCGTCGATGCAGACGGCGACGCAGACGGCGACGCAGACGGCGACGCAGACGGCGAAGCGGATGCAGATGCCGATGCCGATGGTGACGCTGTCGCAGATGCAGATACTGAAGGTAACGCAGACGGCGAAGCAGACGCAGACGGTGACGGTGACACCGAGGGTGAAACGGATGGTGACGGTGACACCGAGGGTGAAACGGATGGTGACGGTGACGTCGATGGTTTCACGGTTAACTCACTCGGCACACAAGGTTCTGCAACCGTCAATTCGTTTTCGATCTCACTACTGGAGTCAACAGTGACTGGAACAACTTCCGCAGCCATTGCCGGAGCGGTACTTACGAGCGTGACAACGAGAAGTGCAGAGAGCGTGACAGCTAAGGCTCGGAAGGCGCGCGGCATCCACTGCCGGCGCATTACGCGTGAAAAACTGCTCCCGATCACCTCATGATTTTCCGTCAGAGCCTCTATGGCATAGCGCTGAATACGGGGGTAACCCCATGAAGGAATTCGCCTAACGCAAGTCTCAACGTTAAGTAGAGACTTTAGTGTTTCTCAATTACGCTCAAATACCTACTGCTCATCATCATTAATGACGACTTGACCGCCTGTTGCCTCCAGGTAGCGTCGCACAGCGGTGACCCGAGTATTAACGCCTACTTCGTCATCCTTTGACAAGGTGTGCGAAGCACGGGCGATTGTGTCCTCTACTGCTTTGACACTGACCCCACGTTCGGCTGCGATTTGTGCATTGGTCAACCCACGGGCCGCGAGTCCAAGAACGATGAGTTGCTTTCGCGTCAAGTTTCCAAGGGGACGGTCCGGTTCCTGATCCTGACGAAACTCATCCGTGTTGATGCCGCGAAGGGCAGAGTCCAAAGCGACCACTAAAGATTGGGTGTCGCTCATTCTCGATTTGCGCAAATAAACTATGCCGGGGAGAAGCTCACCGGGCTCTTTGCCCGCGAACCGTGAATCAGGAAGGTCGGTAAGAAAAACAACAGCGACGTTGGGTGACTGGCTTCGCAGGATCTGTGCAAGATCAAAACCATTTAGTCCAGGGCCAAGTGAGACGTCAAGCATCACTGCGTCATGATCACCTCGGTTGAAAACTCGCTTCGCATCTGCAGCGGAAGCTGCTGTTTCAACAACGAAGCCATTTCTCTCTAACGCAACAGCAAGAAGATCACGAAGGAATGAATCGTCTTCGACCACAAGGACGGACCGCGCTACTACATCTATTGATTCAAAAGGGTCTCGGCCGGCTCTCGATTGTGAACCACTTCGTATTGGCCTCACAACACTGTTTGAGTTGCTACCTGCTTCACTTTTCGTCATTATTCCGAGGTTTCCGCATTGAGTATCACGCCAAGTTTCTTTGCTACCGCTTGCAAATGCTGGCGCTCATAGGACGATTCCATATGTACATTACCCCGGCCATTTTCCAGGGCGGCAACAAACGATGCGCGTAAATTGAGAGCGTCAGCAATGGATTCAATCGACATTCCTGCTGCTTCGCGAGCATCTTTGATCTGACGACCCCACAACTGAAGTTGCTCACTACTGGGTGCAGTATCGATGTCAGTCACAAGCACTCCACTTCTCCACCTCAATCTTTCGCGTTATGGGAATGATTTCGATGAACCAATTCCCAAAAAGGAAAGAAACGGGGTTTTCCCTGTGTTCGGATGTCGATCACGTGTCTCTATGCCTTGGCGACGCTGACACCACGCAGTTGGGTGAGCACCCCTTCAGAGTCAAATTCAGGCACAGCCATCACTTCGCACACGACTATTGAGCCATCCTTGTGAAGGTACTCAAAGTCTCCGTGAAACGGCTCCGGCACGCGTCCCGCGAGAAGATCACGGCTGAACTGCTCAAAGTAGGCGAGCGAGACTCGAATCGAGCTTTGAGTCAGCGTTTGGTCGAGGGTCTGCGCCAGGGCTTCCTCCGGTGTTATTCCACGCACTTGCAGGATCGAATCACTTATTTGGGTGATCGCACCAGTGGGAGCCATGGTCCACAAAACAGCGCCTGGAATTGAACTCAGGGCGACGAAACTCGTATTGCTTTCTGCTGCGTCCATAACAAGAGTATAAATCACTACACATGCGCGGCGAGAGAGAAATCACGAATAGAAGTGACTTCTACCGACTCATATTGAGGCAGTTGCCAGTTCAGCTATAACACGGGTGCCCTTGGGATCCAACGAATGTGTCCAAGACAGGCACATCTCACTTAACATTTTCGAACCCATTCCAGGCACCCAATCCGTTTCCACTGTTCCATTATCGAGTGATGTCAACGTGATCCGATCCACAGATTCAGTAATTGTTAGCCAGATTTCGGTGGCCTGTCCGTGACGAATCGCATTCCCTACGCACTCCCTCGTTATCTCGGCAACGCAACTAGCAGCTACTGGGAAATCGACGAGCTTGCGAATAGTTCGGTGATCCAGCGTCCACTTGACCGTGCACGAGCCGTCCCACAGTTCAGCAATGTCAGCTAATGTGTCAATCAGCAGCGCATCCGGTGATGCTGGTGTCTCAAGGCGAGCGGTAGCGTCTTCGATATCTTTTCGAATTGCTGTCAAGAGATTCACGTCAGGGACCTCTTGAGATCCTAGACGCATCGCTGCCACATGGAGAGCGCTTTGGACACTGCCATGCAGGATGTAACTGAGTTCTTTCCGAGTTACGAATTCATGCTGCCGCAGGACACTTAATTGCATTTGGAGTTCCTCGATTGAACGTAGCAGATCTCTTTCAGTTGTTAATCGTCGCTCATTGGCGATTGCGAACGTTGCCGCAAGAGTTCCCGCGAGACCGCCACTAATCAATGTTAGGAGGAGGCTGGTATTCGGAAATGTAAGAATTCTTTCGGCGGCGAATATTTTCACCACTCCCGCCACTGCCGCCGTGATAACAAATGTAAATGGAATCCCCAACCATAGAGGGGGTCTCCATGAACCTATGAGCGCTCGAATCACGAGGAGAATCGGTGCGGTCAGGCTAAATGCGACAAGCGGATATACCAGAGCGCCAACAATGCCATCCACTATTAGCCCAGGTGATGCGGCAAGGAGGGCAACAAAAAAACTGGCAGAAAATGGACGGATGAGCAGCGAAAATGGTGGGTTTGGTTCAAGTGGGATCCACGCTGTTACTGGGGCCAACGAACTGGAGGGCAGATCTATGTCAATGTCATCCTTTGATTCCAAACGACGGGACAGCGGTCGTAATTGTTCGTCAACAATTTCTCGAATTGAATCTCGAATTGCACCAGGATTTCCCCCAGCGGCAACTTGATCTAGGCCACGATCGATCTCTTCAATCAACGGATCGATCGTCAGGCGCACCTGCGCTACCAGGTCACCGCGTATTCCTGCAAGCCTCTCCTGCATTGATGAATTCAATTCACTCAATTGATCTCGTTGTTTCCAAAGCTTGGCGGCAAGTTGCCGGTGAAAGGCGAAGGAACTGACAATCACGGCTACCGCAACCAGAAATCCGGTTTGGGTGAAAAGTCCAGCACTCAGTCGATATGCGAGATCAAAATTGTCAGTGAGGGTCAAAACTTGCGCGACCCATGCAATTGATACAGCCCTGAGCCCGATTGCAATCAGAATTGCAGCCAAGTTCGCGATCGGGCGCGACTGTGATTCTGTTCTCTGGTGGATTAGCTTCCGTGAAATCCACAGCGTCAAAAAGATTAGGACCTGGCCAGCTAAACCGACAAGAAGCCAACTCCCGAGACTCCCTCCCAGACGGTTGGGTTCCAGTAGAACTGGCCCGATGAGACCTAAAGGGAAATAGCACAGGGCAACAGTGGGGCTTAATGCCGACGACTCACCCAGCCGCTGCCAATTCCATTTGGCTACCTCTTGAATGTTGCTCAAGGCATCTCGTAAGTTGATGGCGCACCTCCCCCAAGTCAACGTTGATTCTTGATCGTTCACGAACAGATTGGTCGAATTCTTAAGTGCAACAGAGGGTACTCCTAACCTCACGCGAATTGGGCACTTCGCCCGGCAGAAAATGTTGTACTGAATCACTTTCCGTGGGTGCGTGAAGTCTGCAGAAGTCTTACGGCGGTGACAACAAGGAGTATCGCAAAAAGAATCGTGGAAACTTGATCAGACATCACCAGAGCGAGTTGCGCACCGATCAGGGCGGTGGGGATACCCGCCAAACCGATTTTCAGGGCCACAGGAATGTCAATATTTTGATTGCGGTAATTGCGCCAACTGCCAGCAGTTCCGGCGATTAGTGCAATAAGCAAACTCGTGCCTTTTGCAATAGGTGCAGCGGCGCCAAAGACAAGAATGAGTACGGGAACCACGATTATGCCGCCACCAACACCAAGCAGCCCCGCAATTCCACCGGCGAGAACTCCCACCGCAATCAGAAGGATTACCGTCGCCGGTGTCAGTGCTAATTCTTCAGAATTGACGGGAATATCAACAAAAAGCCAGATGGCGGTAATTATCAGGATGGCACTGAAAATGCGCGCTAACCACTCATTGCTGATCGAGCTCAAAAGTTTCGTTCCTAATACTGCGCCAACAATGCTGCCAATACCCAGAAAAAATGCGTAGCCAATGTTGATAGAACCGTGGAATCCAAATCCGATAACACCGGCAGCTGCAATTGGCATGATTGCAAGGAGCGAAGTTCCATGCGAGAGGCGCTGTGTGAAATGTAGTAGTAGCACCAGTCCCGGCACAATGATGACTCCGCCGCCAACACCAAAGCTGCCGGAGAGGAGTCCGGCAAGGAGCCCTATCACAATGGGTGGCATTTCCTCAGATCCTAGTTCTTGGGACTAGCTATCACGTGGTTTAAACCCAATTGCGTGCGTGGCGAGAATTGAGAGTTCGTATTACCGTGTTCACATGGCACTTCGATTTCGTCTGTCCATTCTGATCGCTTTAGTCGGAGCTTTAATGCTCCCAGCGATCATGCCGGCAACTGCAGTCCCGATTACACCGATCGGGTCGTCAATTCCAGCAGCCTTTGCGCGCGAATATTCCGGTGACGAACTCAAGGTTGGCAAAGCATTTAGTTCCAGTGGCAAATACACGCGGCATCGGATTACTTATGAATCAGGCGGACCAACAATCTCAGGAATCATGATTAAACCCCGCGGCCAAGGACCATTTCCTGTTGTCGTGCTCGCACACGGTTATATCGATCCAGCGACCTATTGGAGTGGCCAAGGGTTTCGGCGGGAACAAGACTGGTTGGGCAACAACGGATACGTGGCGTTACACGTTGACTATCGAAATCACGCCCGATCGGATAACGATCCCAAAAATGACGTGTCGATGCGGCTGGGGTACGCAGAAGACGTAATCGGTGCCGCGCTGGCCGTTAAGAGTTCGCCGTATTCCTACATTGATAAGGACAAAGTGGCACTTCTGGGTCGATCAATGGGTGGTGGCGTTGCATTTCAGTCACTCGTGTTGCAACCGGGGGTCTTTGATGCAGCGATTACTTACGCGTCAACGAGTACTTTGGCGGAAGATAATTTCAATAAGTGGCAACGCAACGACTATCCGATCGGCGATCAAATCCTGAAGGAATACGGAACGCCGAAAGAAAACCCCATTGCCTGGCAGAACATGTCCAGTCGTAATTACTTCTCTCGGATCACCGAGCCGGTCCTGATGATTCATGGGACCAAAGATGAGAGCTGTGATATCTCCTGGGCCCGCGCAACCAATGCCGCCTTGGAAAAAAGTGGGGTTGATGTCACTTACGTTGAGTACCCGGGAGCACCCCATTACATGTTTGGTGAGTGGAACGACTCGATTCGCCAAGTTGAACGATTTCTGAAAAAGAATCTACGCTAGGGACCATGCCTATCTCAGACCTATGCTAAACTAGTTGAAAGTTCAACAAAGGAGATCCCGATGCCCGCTGTAACCGCCGACACGTTGACATTGCCACGTTTTGAGATCCCGATTGAGGCCCAGCCTCGTTCGGTGAAGAAAATTACAACAGCGCCACAAGGACATGAGGGCGAGGGTTTCCCGGTTCGCCGCGCATTCGCGATGATCGATCAGAGTGACCTTGATCCCTTCATTCACATGGATCAAATGGGTGAAGTGGAATACGCGCCCGGCGAACCCAAAGGGACCCCGTGGCACCCACACCGTGGTTTCGAAACTTTCACTTACTTAATTGATGGACAGTTCTTACATCAAGACTCCAATGGTGGTGGCGGGATCATTGAGTCCGGTGGCACGCAGTACATGACCGCAGGTGATGGAATCCTGCACATCGAAACGCCACCCGCCCACCTCGTTGAATCCGGTGGACTGTTCCACGGAGTGCAATTGTGGATCAACCTGCCCAAGGACAAAAAACGAATTGCCCCGCAGTACCAAGATCTACAAGGAATTGATTCCTCCATGGTCACGAGCACCGATGGCGGCGCGCTGGTCCGCGTGCTCGCTGGAGATATTGCCAATTTCTCCGGTCCCGGTATTTCACACACTCCACTTACGATTGCTCACATCACATTAGCGCCAAACGCTGAAGTCGAAATCCCATGGCGCAAGGATTTCAATGCGCTGGCTTATGTCCTTGCCGGAAAAGGTTCGGTCGGCTCAGAGTTGCGACCGATCTCAACCGGGCAGATGGCGGTTCTTACAGACGGTGACACCGTGAAGCTGCGTGCTGATGCATCACAAGAGTCACGCTCCCCCAACCTTGAAGTGTTCCTGATCGGTGGCCTGCCATTGCGCCAGCCGGTATTCCAACACGGTCCATTTGTCATGAACACCAAAGCTGAAGTCATGCAAGCATTCGAGGACTTTCAAGCGGGGCGCTTCGGCCACATCCCAGCTGATGCGATTCAACCGCACCGCATGTAGTTGCTATCGCATCTCCCTATGCTTAGCCGGTGATCCTCAAAGAGATGCGCAAACTGCTTGAAACCGGTTTTCACATCTAATGGCAAACACACAGTTGCGGCCCGAGCCCAGAAATCCGCTCCCCGAGCGACTAGATCCAAGTGACCCAAAAACTGAACAAATACTGGCCGCCCACGATGTGGCTTGCACAAATAATGAGCAGGGTTACCTTGATCCCTACACCCGACTATTTGTCATGACAGCGGAATTTCACATAAATCGTGGTCACTGCTGCGAGCGTGGCTGTCGACACTGCCCTTTCACCACTGAGTAAACGCCAATTACCCTGAGCACATGTCAGTGAAAAGGATGTTTGCGGTCGGCGTGGCTGTATCTCTCACTTTTGCACTGATCCCAGCCACGAGCTCACTGGCTGCCTCGACAGCCATCGCCCAAGGTTCGTGGTCAATGGTTCCGCAGTCAAAGGACCCGAACAAAGATGGCTTTATTGATGGTGACGGTGGCGTACCGCAATCCGGAGCACTCTCACTTCAACCTTCATCAACTTTTGTCGGCGCCGGTAATTTCATTGCCCAGCCCAATGAACGATTAATCGGTGGATCGCTCTCCTGGTATTTAGAAGATTCGGGATTTCCTGTCACACTTAACGCGTGTAAGTCAAAAGGTGACACGTACACCTGGAGAATTCAACGCGAAGGTGCAGTCGTTCAACAAACTGATGTAAGAAAACTCGCAAAGAAAACCTGCACAACCACGGTGAAACTCCCCGAAGGTCTGCATACTTTCACTCTGACCGTAAAATCCGGTTCCACCATCAAACGCCAATCAATGATGGCAAATATCTCCAATATCCTCATGGTGGTCATGGGTGACTCCTACGCATCCGGTGAAGGAAATCCACGCAATGTGAACGCCTGGATCAATGATCGACTGAATTCATTTGACCCCTATTGGGATGACGATCAGTGCAATCGAAGTGTGCACGGGGCGCCGGCCCAAGCCGCACTGAAACTTGAGCAAGCATCCAGCAAAACATCGGTCACGTTACTCAACGTTTCTTGCTCGGGCGCAACAGTGCAGAGAGGAATACTTGGCCCGCAGTCTCGCGGTATGAAATCTCAGATTGAGTCGGTCAATGAATTATTGGGGGGTCGTGAAATTGATGTGGTTCACATGTCAGTCGGTGGCAACGACGTTGGTTTTGGATCAATCCTGACTTCATGCGCTCTGCAGAGCAACTGCCCTCTGGCCAAGGCAACTGCGCCACCGTTGTCGAGTTTCCCGACGACGCAGGCAGGCGTGCAGGCCCTGACCGCTGGTTTGGCAGAAAGCTATGCATCAATCAACGCGTGTTTGACGACGGCGACTTGTCAAGGCTCACAAGGTCAAAAATTGCCTGGCTTAACCCTGAGTAACACCGGGAAGGTGTTTATTAATTCTTACCCTGACCTCACGCGTTCACAGTCCGGATCCGTGTGTCGCTATCTCACCATCACGGAGCAAGACTTTGCTTGGGCACAGGGAACAATATTGAATCCAAGCCCCCTAAATCCATTCGTCTACCAAACCACTCGTGGTGCACAAGTCCCCCTCGATAACGGTGCAGGATCGCTCAATGGCGCAGTAGCGAATACGAGCCGACTGGGCTGGGTACCGATCATGACCACCTGGAGTGAAACTGGATCTGGGCCGGTTGGACACGGAGTGTGTGCGGGAAATGAATCCTGGTTTTTCGGCCTAACCGGGTTTAGCGGCTTCGTATCAGGCTCATTTCACCCCAATCCACTTGGCCAAAGTGAAATGGCCAAGATTATCTATCGCGAAATGGTGGCCTCTGGGTTCTAGTGCGGCGCGAAGTGATAATGTCGCCCGGCGCAACAAGCACCGCTAGCTCAACTGGCAGAGCAGCTGACTCTTAATCAGCGGGTTGGGGGTTCAAGTCCCTCGCGGTGCACTTTCCACCATAAACTCCGGTCTGTCCCAGTTTCTGGGAATGGCGGGCGTTTAAGCCCGTTACTCGGCCTTTGGGAGGAATCACATGCCACGTCAACAGGCGGCTGTCGGATTTATTGACCAAGAGACAATTGACTCCTTCCACGAGCACGGCGCGGCGGTAGTTCGAGGGCTCTTTACGCCAGCAGAAGTGGCCACTATCGAAGCAGGGATCGAAAAAAACTTGGCCGACCCCAGCCCGATGTTTAAAGTCGCCAGCCAACCCGATGACCCCGGACGATTCGTTGAAGATTTTTGTAATTGGAATCGCATTGATGAATACCGTGAAATTGCATTCGAGTCAAAAGCAGCCGACGTTGCCCAGCAACTCATGGCCGGGTCAAGTGTTCGACTTTTTCACGACCACATGTTGGTCAAGGAACCTGGCACCAAGCAAGAAACTCCTTGGCACCAAGACCAGCCGTACTACAACGTTGATGGCAACCTCAATTGCTCAATGTGGGCACCGGTTGACCCCGTTGCATTCGAGTCAACCCTGGAATTCAATGCTGGGTCACACAACCGCGGTTGGCTTATGCCACGCACGTTCATGGATAACCAAGCGAAATGGTTCCCTGAAGGCAGCATGTCGGAAATTCCCAACATTGAAGCCGACCGGGATTCATTTGAGATCTTGGGGTGGGCACTGCAACCGGGTGATGCTGTCTTTTTCCATATGTTGACCACCCACCACTCCTACGGGGTACCGGGTGCGAATCGGCGACGGGCCTTTTCGCTTCGCTTCCTCGGTGAAGACATGGTGCACGCACCACGGGATTGGGTAACGTCACCGAACTTTGATGGACTGAATCTAGAAATTCCCAATGGTGCGCCCATGGATCACGCTCTCTTCCCACTTTTGCGCCCAGCTATTACTTCACCGACACTGACATAACCGCCATGGCAGCGTTGTGGCCGGGTATTCCTGATACTCCTCCACCACGGGCGGCCCCGCTCCCGCAGAACAACACTCTGGGGTGACCGGTCTCAACACCCCAACTGCCCACTTCTTCACTTGTTTTTGCCCAGGGCCAATCAAGTGGCGTGTGAAATATATTCCCGGTAGCGATTCCTAAACTGTTTTCGATATCGACGGTGGTGTTTACGTCCATGCAAATGTTGCCCTGTTCATCACGGTAGAGGCAGTCTTCAATGGGCTCGGCAAGGACCGAGTTGAGTGTCCTGAGCACAGCAGCCTTGGCATCCTCGCGCGTGTAAGGGTTTACTTCGCGGGAAAAAAGATCATGCGGGGTGTGCAGCGCGAACAGGGTCAATGTATGCACACCTTGGGCTTGGAGTTCGGGTGAAAGAATTGACGGGTCGGTCAAACTGTGACAGTAAATTTCAGCCGGTAACGGGTCAGGCATTTCACCTGCAGCAGCCATGGCAAATGCGCGTTGGAGTTGTTCATAACTTTCATTGATGTGAAAGGTTCCATTAAACGCTTCGAGTGAATCACCGCCCAGCAACCTAGGCAGGCGGCTCAGCAACATGTTCACCTTGATTTGCGCCCCGCCGTCGGCGAGTGAAATCTGTGGGACTGTCTCACCGAGTAGCCCGGCCAAAGCCGCTGGTGCTGCATTTACGAGCAAATACTGCGCGTTATACGTTCCCGAACCTGTCGAAACGCTCACCGAGTTCTCGTGCGGCTCGATACTGATTACCGGTGTCGAAAGCTCAATACGAACACCAAGAGAACGCGCAATTGTTTCGAGTTGTCCGGTCACCTGACCCATACCGCCAATCGGAACATCCCAGTCACCGGTTCCGTTCCCAATTACGTGGTAGAGGAAACAAATGTTTGCCCGCTTGTCCTCGCCAAGTGCATCAGCGAAATTTCCAATCAACCCGTCAGTGAGGATAATTCCGCGAAGGACATCATTGGTTATTGAATTCTCAATAACCTCGCCAATTGGCCGCTCGAAGAAGTCATTCCAATCCTGGTCATTATCAATCAATTCACGCATATCCTCGCGTGAGATCAATGGCTGCGTGAGAGTCGGGAAAACTTTTACGGCAACTCGCTGCGTTCGGGAGTAAAAGTCAATCCATTGCTGTGCATCGCTTTCATTGCCGGTGAAGCTAGTAATGCGGCGACGAAGTTCACCCTCGTTGTCATGAGGAATAGACAATGAACGAGATGGGTCTAATGGATCTGGGGTGAAACTGGAAACCGAACGCTTAACGGTTGTGAGTTCCATTCCAAGATCTGCCCGGATCGATACAGGCAATAAAGAGACCAAATAAGAGTATTTGCTGAGCCGGGCCGCGACACCGGGAAAGACTTCGGCGGAAACTGCTGCTCCCCCGACATGATCCGCCGATTCCAAGATCGTGACACTTCGACCGGCTTTAGCCAAATAACAAGCCGCGACCAGACCGTTATGGCCAGCGCCCACGATCACTACATCTGCCGTGGTTTCAACCGAACTCATGGCGGTACTTTATCCAATCGCTGGAATTGCAATACCAAGTTCGCGCAGTCGATCACAGGATTCGGCGTAAACCTCGTCAATTGCATCACACGTTGACTCATCAAAGTCGCGGCGCCAACGGCCTGAATGCGCACCTTCTGCCGTCACCGTGGCGTTGAACCAATCTCGCATCTCTGGTGAATCTTCGAGTTCGCAATGCTCCAGAATCAAGTTCAAAGATTGATCCCGTGCGGAAATAACCAAATCCTGTAGATCCAAACTCAAAACAACACCAGCAGGACACTTCTTGATCGCCTGATCAGATTTGATCATGCGCTGCTCCCATTGAGCGATTGCTTCGAATACGTCACTTGGACCGAAGTCCTGGTGAACAAAACTAGCTGCAACGTCGCGGCCGTCTCGCACCACCACAATCACTTTGTAGTTGGGGTAAATGGGTGCGATCAAATTCGCCTTTCGTGCATTCGCTGGAGTTGTGTCCACCCAGCGTTTAGCGCCACACCCTTGAGCCACCTTTTCCATAATTGAATGGGTGAGGGTTTGTGTGGCTTCGAGTGCATTCTCAGGAAATTTGTCCAAGTAGTTATTCGTTTGCTCCACGACAAATTCCTTGGACATTGACGTGTGCAATCCCACGTTCTCCGCCCGGTAAAACCAACGGTCATGAATCCGCTCAACAGCCAGCCCTGCCGCCGTGAACCCGGAAGGTTTATCAGCTTTTGTCAGGGCATCGGCAATGCCATTATTTCCGGTGATAAAACGAACTTCCATGGGTCGCGTCAAAGTTATTGCGGGGTGGTGGTCCAAAAGGTGACCGACGATTGTTGAACCGCTGCGGCCGGTTCCACCAACGAAGACGGGGTTGAGTAACGAACTAACCACGACGCCGGAACAGTTTGATGGCGACAACTCCAACGACAACCGCGCTCACGATCGCAACCCGCTTGGTGCGGATAGCGCCGAAGTCGTCGGTGAACCAGCCTTGAGCCGCGGACAACCCACGCTGGGCCAGTGCACCGGCGGAAGTCTGCTCGCGCAGCTGGGTTACCGAATTAATAAATGCGGCCCTGGCGCTCTCAACTTCAGCCTGCAACGAGACCAATTCAGTGTTCTCCGTATTTTCACTCACTCCCATAGCCTAACGCGATCTCGATCCCCCGGGAAGACCGCTCGGGTGCGCACCTTAGACTCGTTTCGCACTCTCGCGGGGGTGGTGGAATTGGCAGACACGCAGGTTTTAGGTACCTGTGTCTTCGGACGTGCGGGTTCAAGTCCCGCCTCCCGCACCGATCCCTGCAGCCTTATTTGCGGGAAGCAAGTGTGCCTGAGCGATTCGATGAAATGTGTAC
The DNA here is from genome assembly GCA_945861775.1 of Bifidobacterium breve. GTDB lineage: Bacteria > Actinomycetota > Actinomycetes > S36-B12 > S36-B12 > UBA4592. The sequence continues at coordinate 1,784 of CAMAVT010000035.1, read as the reverse complement.
CCCATTGATGCCATGAATTGCCTGGCGCGATCATGTACACATGAATGAGATCGAGATACGTCTTCTGCGCGCAGATGAGTCGCAAATCCTCACCGATTTGGCCACCGAAGTTTATGGTGCCTCTTACATCGCCGATTGGGTTTATGACCCCGCCGAGATAGCGAGGCGTATCGACGCCGGCTCACTCATCAGCACCATCGGGCTGCTACCTGATGGCACCGTCGCAGGGCATACCGCATTAATGCGCGAGGAACCCGATTCACCAGTCCTACATAGTGGTGTCTCTTTTGTCACCAACGCTGCTCGTGACAATCATCTGTTTACTGCCTTAGGACAGCATGCCGTTCTATGGGCTAAGGACCAAGGGGTGTTAGGTATCTTCGCCGAGGCGGTAACCGCGCACCCTTATGTCCAAAAAGCCGCCACTAACCTTGGATTTTACGAGACCGGATTCCTCCTTGGATGGATCCCAGGGACTGTTAAAGATACTGCGGCCCATTCAATGGATAACCGACGTCAATCTGCTGCGGTCCTTTATCTGAAGACAAATGATGGTCCGGACCGACCGATCTACGCGCCAGCACGTCATCGAAATATCATCAAGGACATCGTCACCGCCACCGGTCTTAGAGGCCGTGTCGTGAGCGCAGATACCTTGCTCGAAAGCCAGATTGTCGAATCAACGGTAATCGTCATTACCGAAATGGATAAGTCCAATATTTCGATCATCACGGCTCAGAAACCTGGTCGTGATCTGCGCGATGTTGTGCTGAGAACGCGAGATGAACTCGTGTTCAACCAGGGCCGCGAAGCCGTCTACCTCGACCTGCCGCTTAATGACCCCGCAACTGAGATCATTTTGGATGCACATCTGGCCGAACTTGGGTTTGCCTTCGCCGGATTGTTCCCTAATCAGCATGTTGACGGAGACGTCCTGCGTTTGCAATCCCTACACAATGTCGATATTCATTCATCAGATATCACCACGGCGTCAGACCACGGAAGCGACTTGCTCGCCTACGTCATCGCCGACGTTGATGCCACCCACGCAAACCGAAGTTGATCCAAAGACAAGTCGCAACTCGGAAGGATAACTCTGGCGGCGAAAACACAACGTCCAACGGTCCATACGGCTGGGGGAACAGATGCTCCCATTTCATCTTTCATCCCACGTTTATCAAATACGTGGGATTATTTGTCAACCATGGGATTTGAGAGTGTCACTTCCTGGAGTGCGGAAACCAGAGCCGCGAGTGCTTTACCTCGGTGACTTATCGCGTCTTTTTCTTCCGATGACATTTGGGCGGACGTGACCTGGCGGCCCTGTGGAATAAAGATTGGGTCGTAGCCGAAACCATTGTCCCCGCGAGCTGAATCAATGAGTGAACCGTCCATCGCAGCCTCAACAACGAACTCGGTACCGTCAGGGTGAACATAGGCTGCGGCGCAGACAAAGCTTGCATTTCGACGGTCTGCGGGGACATCAGAGATTTGAGCGAGTAGTAATTCAAGATTTGCTTGGTCATTGCCATGGGTGCCCGACCAGCGGGCCGACAGGATTCCTGGCATGCCGTTGAGGGCGTCACCACATAGACCTGAGTCATCTCCAATAGCGGGTAGCCCGGTGAACTCGCTGACGCCTCGAGCCTTGAGCATTGCGTTTGCGGCGAAAGTGGAGCCCGTTTCTTCAATGTCGGGCAGGCCGGGGAATTCCGCTGTCCCCACCAATTCCCAATCGAAACCCGCTTGTTCAAGAATCCGGCGCATCTCTTCGATCTTATGAT
>CAMAVT010000034.1 GCA_945861775.1 Bifidobacterium breve | reverse complement strand
CTGGTGGTTGTCGAAACACCCGGAATCGGCCAAGGCGACTCGGGAATTGTTCCTTTTGTTGACACATCGCTTTACGTCATGACACCGGAGTTTGGTGCAGCTTCGCAACTAGAAAAAATCGACATGCTCGACTACGCAGACGCTGTGGCAATCAATAAGTTCGAACGCCGTGGCGCAGAAGACGCCCGTCGTGATGTTGCCCGCCAACTCGTGCGCAACCGACAAGCATTTACTTCTACCTGGGAGGACATGCCGGTCTTCGGCACTTCGGCCGCCCGATTCGCCGACGACGGCGTCACCCACCTTTACCACTACCTGTATGACCTATTGGTAACAAAAGGTTTGGTGAGCAATCCAGGTGTGCTTAACCGCCTTGATGGAATGGAACCAACCGGTCTCACCACTATCGTGCCGCCGGCACGCGCTCGCTACCTCGCAGAGATCGCTGAAACCGTACGTTCTTATCACGCAACCACCAATGATCAAGCAAGTATCGCCAGACGTGTGCAACACCTCAGCACAGCCGCTGACCTGCTTTCATTAGAAGGAGCCGACGCCACACAGGTTCTCGCATTACGTGAAAACCAAGAAGCACAAATGCAGCGGGACGTGGTCTCACTGCTGACATCATGGCCAGAAGTGCGCGAGCAATACTCACAAGAAGAACTCGTTGTCACGATCCGAGATAAAGAACTTCACACAAACCTTTGGAAAGACACGCTTTCAGGTTCGCGTATCCCACGCGTTGCTCTGCCCCAGACGGAAGACTCCGGTGAACTCGTTCGCTATCTGCGCGAGGAAAACCTGCCCGGCAGTTACCCCTTTACTTCGGGTGTTTTCCCGTTTAAACGCGATGGTGAAGCCCCCGCCCGCATGTTCGCCGGCGAGGGTGACGCATTCCGTACTAACCGCCGATTCCACCTGCTGTCCTCTGGCCAGCCAGCGACTCGACTCTCAACAGCTTTTGACTCGGTCACCCTGTATGGGCGCGATCCCAATGAAGAACCCGACGTGTACGGAAAGGTCGGAACCTCCGGCGTATCAATCGCCACCCTCGATGACATGAAAGTTCTGTACTCCGGCTTTGACCTGTGTGATCCGATGACCTCGGTCTCCATGACAATCAACGGTCCCGCTCCCACGATTCTTGCCATGTTCATGAACACGGCAATCGATCAACGCCTCGATGCTTTCCGTGAGCGGGAAGACCGCGAGCCCACTGCTGAAGAAGCTGCCGAAATCAAAGCATGGGTTCTCACCAACGTTCGAGGAACCGTTCAGGCCGACATCCTCAAAGAAGATCAAGGTCAAAACACCTGCATCTTCTCCACCGAGTTCGCCCTTCGTTGCATGGGCGACGTTCAGCAGTGGTTCATCGATAATCAGGTGCGCAACTTTTATTCTGTGTCTATCTCGGGCTATCACATCGCTGAAGCTGGGGCGAACCCGATTTCGCAACTTGCATTCACTCTCGCAAATGGCTTCACCTACGTCGAGGCATACCTTGCCCGCGGCATGAAAGTTGAAGACTTCGCGCCCAACTTCTCATTCTTTTTCTCCAATGGAATTGATGCGGAGTACACGGTGCTCGGCCGAGTCGCCAGGCGCATCTGGGCGATCGCAATGCGTGAACTCTATGGAGCCGACGAGCGTAGCCAGAAGCTCAAGTACCACGTCCAAACTTCCGGACGGTCCCTGCACGCACAAGAGATGGACTTCAATGACATCCGCACAACCCTGCAAGCATTGTGCGCAATCAACGACAACTGCAACTCACTACACACCAACGCATACGACGAAGCTGTTACAACCCCCAGTGAGCATTCAGTCCGACGTGCACTTGCAATCCAAATGATTATCGATCAAGAGTGGGGTCTGTCCAAGAACGAAAACCCACTCCAAGGTTCCTACATTGTGGACGAACTCACAAACCTCGTGGAGGAAGCCGTACTCGTCGAGTTCGAACGAATCTCCGACCGGGGTGGAGTCCTTGGCGCCATGGAAACCGGCTACCAGCGCGGGCGAATTCAAGACGAGTCAATGCTCTACGAACACAAGAAGCATGATGGATCCTTGCCCATTATTGGGGTGAACACATTCCTCAATCCCCACGAAACCGGTGAAGTGCAGACCGTCGAACTTGCGCGGGCCAGCGAGGAAGAGAAGCGTTCACAGGTCGAACGGCTGGCCGCCTTCCAGGAAAAGCATCGCGTAGAGGCGGAGCCAGCGCTCGCCCGATTGAAGGAAGCAGCTGCATCAGGGAGTAACACGTTTTCCTCCCTGATGGACGCAGTTCGGGTATGCTCAATGGGCCAAATAACCTCGGCATTTTTTGAGGTCGGCGGCCAATACCGTCGTAATGTTTGATCAACCACAGCTGTACCCACCTATCGTGAATAGTTCTAACTACCTCAACGGGAGTATTTGTGACAATGAGTCGGTCACTCGATAGCGATCCGATCGACGAAGCCCGACGACAGTGGGTGAATCACAATTGGACGCAAGCCGCGGACGGTATGGCGGCGGTCACCTCAATTGTCCGGGTGCAGCAAATCATGTTGCACCGAATCGATGGGGTTTTGCGACCATTGGATCTCACCTTCGCACGCTACGAAATCCTCATGCTCCTGTCTTTTACCAAGTACGGTTCCCTCCCCATGACGCGCATGGGGACACTTCTGCAGGTGCACCCAACAAGTGTCACGAGCGCTGTCGACCGGCTAGAGGCGCAGGGTTTCGTCGAACGTCTGCCCCACCCATCGGATCGGCGCGCGGTACTGGCATCTATCACGGATCTGGGGCGCGAGCGTTCCGCTGCCGCAACGACCGCTTTGAACTCGGAAGTCTTCGAGCAGCTTGGACTCACTTCGCAGCAACTCAATTCGCTTCTCGAGATTCTGCGCGTATTGCGCACCAATGCCGGCGACTTTTAAACCCGACCCCTCAAGCGTTAGTGCACGATCTCACTCACATGAAGAAAGAGAATAAATAATGAATCGTCTTGGTGTCGTCGGATGCGGCGTAATGGGTGCAGGAATAGCAGAGATAGGTGCCAAAGGCGGCTGCGATGTCGTGGTCGTTGACGCTTTCCCCGATGCACTCGAGAATGCTAAGAAGCGAATGGCAGCATCACTGGCCAAAGCAGAAGCTTCCGGCAAACTCTCCGAGTCGGCTGATGCAATCATGGCCCGAATCCAATGGAGTACCGACATCGCGGCACTCGCTAACTGTGAAATCGTCACCGAAGCAATTCGCGAGACTCTCGCTGACAAGGTTTCACTTATCGCACAACTCGACGCCGTCCTTAGCCCTGACGCAATCATTACGACCAACACCTCATCCATTCCGGTTGCTCAAATTGCGGCAGCGAGCACCCACCCCGAGCGTGTTCTGGGAACGCACTACTTCAACCCCGTCCCAGTAATGCAGCTTGTAGAAGTCATCTCTTGCCTTCAAACCGATCCCGCGGTCGCAGACGCAACCCATGCATTCTGCGCTGATGTACTGGGCAAGAAAGTCATTCGCGCTCAAGACCGATCCGGTTTTGTTGTCAACGCGATTCTGGTGCCATATCTGTTGGATGCGATCCGCTCGCTCGAGAATGGTGTTGCCTCTAAAGAAGACATTGACGAAGGAATGGTCGCCGGGTGCGGAATGCCGATGGGCCCACTGAAATTGTGCGACATGATCGGTCTTGACACCATGTTGCTGGTTTCACAAAGCCTGTACGCCGAGCACCTTGAACTGCGCTTCGCTCCCCCCGCGTTGTTGAAACGCCATGTTGAGGCTGGAATGTATGGCCGCAAGAGTGGACGCGGGTTTTACGACTACTCGAAGTAGTTGTTAAACGCGTGCGCGTTCGGCAGCGTCGTGCCCTGCAAGCCAACCAAATGTGATTGCCGGGCCGAGCGTTCCCCCGTGGCCGCCGTAGGTCATTCCCATAACTGATGCCATGACGTTGCCTGCCGCGTAGAGACCGGGGATGACTTCTCCATCGACATTGAGTACTCGGGCCGAACTGTCGGTGCGTGGGCCCCCTTTTGTGCCAAGACACCCAGAGTTGACTTGCACGGCGAAGTACGGCGCCGTATCAACAGGGCCAAGAGTTGTCTGCGGTTCCATACCAAATGCTGCATCACCCCAGAAACGATCATGCACACTCACCCCGCGTGAGAAGTCTGGATCGGCGCCCTGGGAAACATTTATGTTCCATCGATTAACCGTTTCTTCCAGTGCAGCCGGGGGAACATCGATCTTTGCGGCAAGTTCGGCAAGTGTTGGTGCAGTTGTCAACCAATCGGGCACGTTATTGGGATCCTTTTGGTGCGCGAGACCGTATGTGGTCAAGTAATGGGAATCGAACACCATGTATGCGGGGTGATTAACGTATTCGAAACTGGCAACATCAACAACATGGAAAGCATTGCCGATAGCGTTGTAATTTGAAGCTTCGTCGGTAAAACGTTGCCCGTCTCGATTGACCATGATGCAATGCGGGCGGGAGCGTTCGCCATTCACTTGCCATACAACCTTGCCCCAGCCCGGCACTTCAACATCGATTGTCGGCACCCACCATGCCTCGCGCATGTTTGCTAGTGATGCGCCTAGTCGCATGGCCATGACGAGGCCGTCACCTGTATTGGTGGGTACAGCCACCGTGCGTGTCAGTGGACCTTTGATGAATGAGCGTTTGAGATCCTCGTTCCACTCGAAGCCACCGGTTGCCAGAACAACGCCACCGGTTGCTCGAGCTTGAAATTCGCTTCCATCTGTTCGTTTAAACTCAACGCCCACGACTTGGCCATCTTCTTCGATCAATCGCACTGCCCGAGTTCCCGTTACAGGGACAACACCGAGGTCAAGGCAAGACTTAAGGAGAAAGCCGGCAAATGCCTGTCCCGCACCGCGTTCATCTCGGTTACTGCGCCGTTCGTACTCACTCTCGGTTACGCCACCATTTGGTCTGTTACGCGCCATCGATGATTCGCTCATCATGTAGGTACCAGAGATTTGATAGCCACGGGTGACCTTCGGCCCCCATTCACCGATCTCCTCGAACGGCATCAAGGGACACTCAATCGCGCGGCCACCGCCAGGCAGGCCACCTGGATGTTCGGGGTGATAGTCGGGAAAGCCGAGAACCGGTTCATAACGGAAGCAGGTGTTCTCTTCCAACCAATCCAATACTTGTGGAGCGTTGTCGACATAGGACTCGATCAGGTCGTCGGTCATCATGCCGTGAGACAGGCTTTTCAGGTAAGTAAGAACCTGCTCGCGCGAGTCTTCGACACCTGCAGCCAAGGCCTTTGAGTTCAGAGGGATCCAGGCCATGCCACCGGACCAAGCGGTTGTTCCACCAACAGTCTCTGCTTTTTCGAATAGCCCGACTGATGCACCATCGGATGCAGCTCGAATCGCTGCCGCAAAACCAGCAGCTCCCGTGCCCAAAACGATGACATCGAACTGTTGCTGTTCCACGAAGTCTCCTGAAGGTTTAAATGTAATTTATGGAGCAAATGCACTATCGAGCTAGATAGCCACCGTCAACGGCGAGTGCATGACCGATAGTGAATCCCGCAGCGCTTGAACACAGCCACAGTGCGGCCGACGCGATTTCCTCGGGGGTGCCAAAGCGACCGATCAAGGAAAGTCGGTTAGCCACTTCCTGTGGGTCGCGGCCTCGCCGTTCAATTGCATTACGCAGCATTGGGGTGTCAATAGAACCTGGACAGATGGCATTAATTCTGATGCCCTGCGGCGCGTAGTCGAGTGCGGCAGATTTTGTTAATCCGAGAACACCGAACTTGCTGGCCGTGTAGGCGGACTGGTGCGGTTGTGGCCGGTAAGAACTGGTAGAAGCGATGTTGACGATTGCGCCACCATTGCCGGCCGCGAGCATTGCGCGGATTTCGTACTTCATGCAGAGAAACACTGACTTTAGGTTTACATCGAGCATTCGATCCCAATGTTCGTCGGGCAGATCAGCGAGAAGATCCACCTCAAACTCAATGGCCGCTGCATTTACGGCGAAGTCAAGGCCGCCGTAGGCATCAACACAAGTCGAAACCATGGCTTGAACATCTTGGCTTTTGGAAACATCGGCGTGCACGAATTTGGCTTCGCCACCGGCCGAAAGAATGAGTGCGACGGTTTCCTCACCGCCGGCATCCGCGATATCAGTGACGATAACGCGGCTGCCGGCAGCAGAGAAAGCGAGTGCGATTGCGCGCCCCATCCCCGCGGAACCACCGGTGACAATCGCAGTGCGACCCTCAAACCACTGATCCACGGACGAGAAGTAGGACATGCAACCACCCTTTCGTTGAATGTGTGCAACAAGTATTCATTGCACTAGCAAGATCGCCGATTAGTAAGGCGATGCGCCACCATCAACGTTGAATGAGCCACCTGTCATGCCGGCGCCCTCTTTGGAAGCGAGCAACGTGCACATGGCTGCAACTTCTTCAACCGTGTTGGGTCGCTTGATTGCCGTGGGGCTGTACATGATGGCTGCAAGAGCATCCATGTCTGGGAGTCCCATGGCAGCTACGGTCGCAGGTCCGGTCTCAAAGAACATGTCGGTCTCGACAAAGCCAGGACACACAGCGTTGACGGTGATGCCCGACATGCCCACTTCATGTGCTGCAGCCTTGGAGAAACCAATGATTGCGTGCTTGTTGGTGATGTAGCCGGCGACACCGATGGTCGTGATCTTGCCGTACATCGATGACATATTGATGATCCGACCAAAATTTTGCGGAGCCATGTACTTGATTGCCCGGCGGGTACCCCAGAAGCAATGATTGAGGTTGAAATTCAGTTCATACTGCCATTCTTCATCACTGAAGTCAGCGAGCATAGAAGTCGCGGCAACGCCACCGGCGTTGAATACCGCGATATCGACCCGACCAAAGTGCTTAACCGTGCCGTCGACGAGTGCTTCAACATCGGCCTGCTTGGTTGCATCGCATGCGATGAAGTGAACGTTCGGTCCGCCACCTAGTTCGGCCACTGCAGCGGCACCCTTTTCTGCGTTTCGGCCACTCAAGACAACCTTTGCGCCTTCAGCCAAATAACCCTTGGCGACGCCAAGACCGATGCTGCGCGTGCTGGCAGTAACAACTGCGACCATTCCGTCAAGCTTTCCCATCAGATGTGCTCCTTCAATAAGGGGATCCGGGCTATTCGGCACCGGAAATCAACTAGTTAGATTTTAGTGGTTCCTCGTGATAACTGTCCGGGTATTCCCCGAATGCCCAACCCTACAACCCCTTAAATTGGGCCTTTCGCTTCTCTTGGAATGCTGCCATTCCTTCGGCGAAATCAGCGCTTGTAAGGAGCGGTTCCTGACCGTCTCGCTCGGCCTGCAGGACTTCAGCGAGCAACGAGAGCGTTGCGGCATTAAGCACCCTTTTGGTGGCGGCTAAGGCAAGTGGCGGCCCGCTCGCCAACTGTGTGACGACGGATTCAACGGCCGCCTCAAACTCTGAATCGGGCGCTACTTCAGCGATTAAACCCCAGTCGGCAGCCGTTTTCGCACTGATTTTCTCGGCGAGGAGAGCCATCCGCATTGCTCGAGCCCGACCCGCAGCCGCTGGCACGAACAATGATGCCCCACCGTCTGGCATGAGTCCGATTTTGGTGAATGCGAGCATGAATCCAGCGGACTCTGATGCAATTGCGAGGTCGGCCGCAAGTGCGATTGAGCAGCCGATACCTGCCGCAATTCCGTTTACCGCGGCAACCACCGGAATGGGTGAAAGCGTGATTGATGTGACTAATCGGTTGCCGGCATCCAGAGTGTCTAATCCGGGGGGAGCGCCATCGGCACCAACATCCGCGCCCGAGCTAAATGCCCGGCCGGCTCCTGTGAGAACAACTACCCGCGCACCTTGAGCAGGTGCTGCGTCGATGGTGTCGGCGACCACATGCACGATTTCAGCGGACAGAGAGTTCAGTCGATCGGGCCGGTTAAAAGTAATGCGAAGAATGCCATCCTGCATTTCAACGATCAGACCTTCGATGGACCCTTCGATGGACCCTTCAATGGACATGGCCACTCCTTTTCACATTTTCACGTTCACGACGTTGCTCTACAACGACATGACTCTAACGGTAGATTCTGCCTATGCAATCCATTGTCGAGAAAGACGTTGTTGTTCTGGGCACTGGGGCAGCAGGTCTCACGGCCGCTCTCAGCGCCGCACTAGCGGGCGCCGACGTTGGACTCTATGAAAAGGCCAACCTTCTCGGTGGCTCAACCGCAATCTCAGGTGGCGTCACGTGGGTTCCACAGAACCACCTTCAAGATGCTGAAGGAATCGTTGACTCTCGCGAAGATGCCGTCAACTATTTGAATTCACTTTCACTTGGACGCATGGATCCCTCTCTCGCGCAAACATTTGTCGACAACGGCCGCGCCACTATCCAGTGGCTCGAAGAAGTCACCGAACTGCGCTTCTCCCTTCTGCCCAACTACCCCGATTACCACCCAGAAAACCCTGGCGGAAAGCCACATGGTGGTCGTTCCCTTGACCCTGGTCTTTTTAGTTACGCGAGCCTTGGCCCGTGGCAAGAAAAGGTAGGTCGCAGTAAGCGCGGGGCTCACCTCAAAATCACCGACACAACACTTGGTGGCGGCGCAGGTTTTCTTGAGCCCGATGAACTGCAGCGACGGGTCGACAACGACCTGCGTGGTTGTGGCAGTGCACTCATTGGCCCGATCATCAAAGCACTGCTTGACCTCGGTGTTGAGCCCGTTCTCGAAGCCACCGCAACAGAACTCATTGTCGAAAACGGTCGAGTCACGGGTGTCCAGATCGTGGTCAACGGCGTTGAACAAACCGTGTATGCACGCCGCGGTGTCATCTTGGCAACCGGCGGCTTCGAGTGGAACAGCGAACTTGTTCAAGAATTCCTGCGTGGACCAATGACCGCACCAACCTCGGTCCCCACCAACACGGGCGATGGACTTCTCATGTCAATGCGGGCTGGCGCCCGGCTCGCAAACATGGGCCAGGCGTGGTGGGTTCCCGCGGTGAAGATTCCCGGTGACGTAGCTTTCGGCGCAGAGCGCTCCAACCTGGTTAACCGCGAGCGGACATTACCTGGATCAATCATGGTGAACCGGTACGGGCGGCGCTTCACCAATGAGGCCACCAACTACAACGCACTCGGTGGCGCATTCCACCAAATGGATCCGATGTCATTTGGCTACACCAACCTTCCGGCCTGGCTAATTTTTGACGGTCGAAATGCACAGCGGTACGGCTCATTTGGCACACCGGCCGGGGAACCCATTGCAGACTGGATCCCCCGCGCGGATTCACTGCGCACGCTCGCCGAGCAGGTCGGTATTGATCCTGATGGTCTTGTTGCAAGTGTTGATCGATGGAACAATTTTGTTGACTCAGATTCAGACGCCGACTTCGGTCGCGGTGACAGTGCCTATGACCGTTGGAGTGGTGACGGTGAATATCGGTTCACGAAGGCCTCCACATTGGGGCGAATCGATGAAGCGCCTTTCTACGCTGTACAGATTGAGTCCGGCACTTTGGGCACCAGCGGCGGTCCACGAATAGATAGCACCGGGCGCGTTTTGGATACCCACTCACAACCGATTCCCGGGTTTTACGCCGTAGGTAACGTTGCTTCAGCGCCTACCGCCATGGCTTACGGCGGTGCTGGCGGAACTCTCGGCCCGATTCTTGTATTTGGACGTTTAGCGGGGCTTGCTGCAGCAGCGAATTAAATGCCCGGTTCACATGCCGAGGGGTCGATCACCGCGTGGACGGTCAATCTCGCCGGTGCGAAAATTTGACATGTCACCAACCATCGGTGCGTGTGCAATTGTGGTGGTGGCCTCGTGCACACAAATCCGATGCACAATTCGCCACTCGCCATCGCGCTGCTCATAACGGTCCAGGTATCGGCCCAACCACACTGACCAGTCGCCGCCATCACGTGGCACGAGGTAGGTGATGTTGTAAATCTCACCGCGCGCATGATTGCGGTCATCGAACTCAATGGAATGTTGCATATTGCAATGCATTGTGGTCAGCCAGCGGTCATGAGTTCCCACAACCCTTTCCGCGAATTCCCAACCATTACCGACAAACCGACCATGATCATCGGTTGCATCGGGCCAGTAAGCACTTTGCATCAGTTCCAGATCTAGCCGATCAACGCCGCGGGCGTAGCGAAAAGCTGCCTCACGAATCGCTTCACGTGATGCGATGTCACCCAGGTAGAACTCTTCCATGGCTCAGTTTCCTTTGACTCGTTTGACGAAGCACTAATTGGTTGACACACCAGGCGGCGCAAAAATGCCAGCATTGGCAGTAACGCCACCGTCACACATCAGCACCGCACCCGTGATAAAACTTGCAGCGGGCGAAGCGAGGAAGCAGATAGCTTCCGCTTGTTCATCGGGTGTACCAAGACGTTGCAGCGGAATATTGCGAGTCAGTTCGGCGAGGTGGTCGGGAGTGAGTTTTCCTCCCTGAAAGATCGACGTCATGGTCGGGCCCGGCGCCATAACGTTGACCCGCACACCTTTAACTCCCCAGTCGAGTGCCGCTGCGCGAGCCAAGTTTATTGCTGCAGCTTTCGAAGCGTTGTAGGCGAAGCGCTCCGGGTCGGCCCGAACGCCAGAAGTGGAAGCGACAACAACGATTGACCCACCACCGCTCTCTGCCATTTTCGGGGCGGCATGTCGAATACCTAACACCACACCTCGCGCATTCACCGACATGATTCGGTCATAAGCATCAACCGCATCTGCGGCTTCCCAGTGTGTGCGTCGGGCAATGCCCGCGTTTAAGACAAGGACATCGAGCCCACCGAAAGTTTCCAGAGCCGCATTCACCATGGCTTCGTTGTCTGACTCAATACTGACGTCAGCCACAACGCCCTTCAGCCCATCGACACCGTTGGTCCACGCAAGTGCTTCAGTGTTGACGTCAGCCGCAACAACTTTGTAACCACGTGCGTGCAACATCTGTGCGGTCGCCTGACCGATCCCGGTGCCGGCACCTGTAACGATTGCGACCTGTGACATTAGCGAACCTCAAACATTGAATAAACGATGTCCTCGCCATCACTTCGTCCCTGACCGACTGCCTGTACTGCGTTGAGCCACGCATAACGTTCGTCATCAGTTTCAAAAGTAGGAGCAACCGTGTACGTGCCGCGCTCCCGATCGCAACGACCTTTGTAGGTGATGTACACCAAGGCACCGTCATCGGTGCGTAACAATTGTCGAACGTCGAGCAACATCACTTTTCCATCGGTAGAAGGGATCGCCCAGTCACCTCCCGGTGCGATGATCTCGCCACTGAGCCGCTCACCGTCCCAGCGACCGTTGGCAATGCTGCCAATTACGCGCTTGTTGAACGCCGTTTGTCCCAGCCGATAAACGTCACCGCGGGTAACTCGAACGGTTGCCAGTGGCACGAGGTCGAATACTGGTTTGTCGGTCATTGTGCTCCTATGCGTGAGTATCTATTTTGATGAAGTTTTATTTCGGACTCGTACCGGTTCGGTGACACCGTCCCAATTTTCGTGCGCTTCACGGATCTCCGTGAAGAGTTCCTCAACATCTTCATTGAGTCCATGCAACTCGACAAAGAATCCAAGGGTGCCGCGGCAGTCGAGATAGGCAACGGGGACATATGAATGCAGTGTGGATGCGACCTCGTAGCCGGCGTCGACGAAGCGAGCTACCTCTGATGGCATGTCAGCTGCCGGCACCAAACAAGCAACGTGATGAAAACCTTCAACACCGGGGGCAAACATGTCTCGATATACCGAAGGGCTGCTATCCATGCACTGGATTAATTGAATCTGCGCCGGGCCAGCCTGACCGAAGGCATAAGAGAACACTGCTTCATCGGGTGTTCCCCGGTAGGTGTGGTCGCGTCCGCGATGATTGCGGCTGACAAAAAATGGACCGGCGCCCATTACCTCGACCCAATGTTTGATACCAGCGTCAAGGTCTTCAACAACGTAGGCGTATTGGACGATCGGATAACGGATCAGTGGCTCGCGCATTAGACACCGACTTCAGGGGATCCATCACGCGAGCGGACGGGGTCTGTCTGTCCATCCCAATTCTCGTGGGTCGCAGCCACCATTGCAAAAAATCCTTCGGTGCGCTCGGTCCGGCCGTAGAGTTCAACGAAATGACCTAGATCTTCACGGCAATCGAAGTAGACCGCCGGCACGGTTGTTGTCAGTGATGACGCGCATTCGTATCCGGCTTCCGTAAATCGATCCAACTGTGCATCCCAATCCTCGAGGGGAACGAGTGCGCACACATGGTGCAACCCGCCCTCGCCCGGGGCGTACATGTCCCGGTAGATCGATGGCCCAGGGTCATCTTGAGAAATCAATTGAATCTGTACCGGCCCACACTGCCCAAACGCGTAGTTGACGCGCGTTGTACTCGGTTTCCCCCGGTACATCTGTTCATTACCCAGGAAGTCGCGGATGACAAAGAACGGACCAGCCCCCATTACTCGCGTCCAGTGCCGCATTCCTTCGTCGAGGTCGTCGACGACGAATGCGTATTGCATCACGGGGTAATTCAACAAAGTCTCACTCATGTCAGACTCTTGATACTCGATGTTTTTTACTAGGCAAGTGAGTCGATCGTGACTGTTCCGGTGGAACCGTCAACGGTCACCATTGCGCCTTCGGGGATCTTGTAGATTGCACCCTCCAGGCTGACAACACACGGAATACCGAGTTCACGGCTCACAATCATCGCGTGACTATTCGGTGCACCCACCCCAACAACGACAGCGCTAGCCACCACAAATAGTGGTGTCCATGACGGATCTGTTTGCGGCGCGATCAAAACATCACCGGGTTCAAATGCAGCGATCTCGGAAGTGTCAGTGATGATTCGAGCCCGACCCGTTGCTTGTCCAGCGGATGCACCAGTTCCGGTCAACGTGTCACCAACACCGGCAACACCAAATTTTTCACTGGACATGCGCTTAAGTTGGGCGATCGGCACCCGTGGATTGCGTGCATCAAGGAACAACGGCACGTCCAGGTCGGCGTATTCCTTCCAATCCGCTTCCCGTTGGGCAATTGCGGCGGTAACAAGATCGGGCTGAAGAACGAGTCGATCCAGTTCACCATCGAGTGCCATAAAAATCTGGCGCGGATGAGTGAAATGACCTTCACTGGTAAGGCGGCGGCCCATCTCTAGGAGCGCCACGCGAGCCTCATTAATGATCTTGATGCAGTTGCTCTTACCTAATTCGCGCCAACCGGCGAACCGACGCGCTGAATCAAGACCCATGCGCAGTGTTCCTAACGCTTCATCATTTCCGGCTAAGCCGTCAACGATTCTGGCAACTAATGCTTCAGCAGCAGCGGTTGCTTCACCGCGTCGCGACGCTGGTGACTGGTCGTCGCCGAGTTGACGCATCCGGTCAACAAGGCCCAATGGCAACTCTGGTCGGGTTTCCCATGAATCTGCTCCCAAGTCCCATTCTGATGGTCCGCGGTAACCGAACTCGCGCAAAAAAACCTGCAGCTTTTGGTGAAAGTCTGGGTGCTTGTCTTTAAGGACAGGCACGATGCCCACGATCCCAGCATCAAAAAGCGCAGTCAGGGCTGCGTCATTGCGAACAATGCGGGACAAATCCCACAATGCATATGAAGGAGCAGCTGAGACAACATCACCAGCGGGCCCCACTAAATCAAATGGTGAGATCCCTGAATCGGGGGGCAAGACAGAACCAATAACAGCCGGTCCAATTGCCGCTTGTGCTCCGGCAACAAGTTCACCGCGCCAGGTCATCCGTTCATAGGGAGCCAAACTGCGGGCATAAGCAACCAGCGCCGCATTCGACATCTCATCAAAATCTGGGCGCTGCGCGCGCAACCGATCCGCGATCCGCGTGTCTTCTTCGAGATCCGGGTATGAGGTAGTGGTCAAAGTCCAACCGGTACGTGCGGCTAGTCGAGCTGAAGTCTCAGGGTCACCGTCGGTTGGGTGTGTTTCATGTGGTGGCGCTTCAGGGTGACTGCCGAAGAAGGAAACGTCAATTGCTTCCCAACCAAGCCCACTGCGAATACCGGTCAGTCGAGCGGTTGTGACGTTGACATACATGTGCCCGTAACGAAATGCCGCAGCGGGAAATGCCTCGGGGTCAAGGTTTGCCTCGGCAACAGAGATCGCGCCCATGTCGGCATAGGCATTCGAAAAACCTGGCAAAACGTGTGGGTTCCAAATGAGATCGGCACCTAGGGGCGAGATTGGGTCGGGCAGGACGTCATTGGCGTTAAACCGCGTATAGATCGGGAAGCGTTCATTGAGTTTTGCGCTATCGATGCACCATTCGTCACTGAGCTGGCCCTTGGGCGTCGTGTTAGTCATGGGAAAAATCTAGACTACTCCCGCGCAGCGCACAATGTGAACTCCCAAAAGTTGCATTCCCTAGCATCTCCGATTCGCAACCCCACGGATTCGAGCCCGCGCCGGAGGTTTGAGCTATACCAGTGAGTCAATCGTGACGCTTCCGGTGGAACCGTCCACGGTAATGATTGCCCCTTCGGGAATTTTATGGATTGCACCCTCCAGACCGGCCACGCACGGAATACCGAGTTCGCGGCTCACAATCATCGCGTGACTATTTGGTGCACCCACGCCCACAACCACTGCGCTGGCCACCACGAATAGTGGTGTCCAAGACGGATCCGTTTGCGGGGCAACAAGTACGTCACCCGGTTCGAAAGCTGCGATATCCGCGGTGTCAGTGATGATCCGCGCCCGTCCCGTTGCTGTGCCAGCAGCCGCACCGATTGCGGTAAGTGTTTCCCCTACCGAAGCCACGGTGAATTTTTCACTGGACAACCGCTTGAGTTGTGCAATCGGAACTCGAGGAACGCGACTGTCAAGGAACAGTGGGATGTCAAGGTCTGCGTATTGCTTCCAGTCGGCTTCCCGTTGGACAATTGCTGCAGTGACAAGATCGGGTTGAAGAACCAGTCGATCCAATTCACCATCGAGAGCCATAAAAATCTGTCGCGGATGGGTGAAATGTCCCTCGCTCGTAAGCCTGCGCCCCATCTCAATCAGTGCAACTCTGGCTTCGTTGATCACTTTGATGCAGTTGCTCTTGCCCAACTCACGCCAACCGGCGAACCGGCGGGCGGAGTCAAGACCCATCTGCAACGTACCCAATGCCTCTTCATTACCCGCGAGGCTTTCCTTCACACCAGCGATTACCTGATCTGCAGCGGCTGTTGCTTCACTGCGTCGCGCAGCTGGTGATTGGTCATCAGCGAGTTGACGCATCCGGTCAACCAGACCCAATGGCAACTCCGGCCGCGTCTCCCACGAGTCCGCTCCCAAGTCCCACTCTGATGGTCCCCGGTAACCGAACTCGCGCAAGAAAACCTGCAACTTCTGGTAGAAGTCGGGGTGCTTGTCTTTGAGAACAGGAACGATGCCCACGATCCCAGCATCAAAAAGTGCGCTCAGCGCAGAGTCATTGCGAACAATGCGGGAAAAATCCCACAGTACATATGCAGGCTCCGCTGAAATGACATCGCCGGGAGGGCCGACCAAATGGAACGGGGAGATACCCGAATCTGGGGGCAAAACCGAACCGATCACAGCCGGTCCAACCGCCGACTGAGCGCCGGCAATAACTTCGCCACGCCACATCATGCGTTCATAGGGAGCCAAACTGCGGGCATAAGCCACCAATGCCGCATTGGACATCTCGTCAAAGTTGGGGCGCTGTGAACGCAACCGGTCGGCGATCCGAGTGTCTTCTTCCAGTTCGGGAAACGAGGTAGTGGTCAAAGTCCAGCCGGTGCGTACTTGCTGAATCGCTGTCATTGCCGGGTCATCATCGGTGGGGTGGATCTCGTGCAGGGGGGCATCGGGGTGGCTGCCAAAGAACGCTGCATCAATCGCCTCCCAGCCAATCCCAGCCCGAACGCCAAGTAGCCGTGGAACCGTGACATTGACATACATATGGCCGTATCGAAATGCCGCAGCAGGAAATGCATCTTGTTCAAGGTTTGCTTCAGCAACGGAGATTGCGCCTAGTTCGGCATAAGCATTTGAGTAGCCCGGGATGATCTGCTGTTTCCAAATTAGATCAGCACCTAAAGGTGAAATGGGATCGGGCAGGACGTCATTAGCGTTGAACCTCGTGTAGATCGGAAATCGTTGATTGAGTTTCGTGCTGTCGATACACCATTCGTCACTGAGTTGCCCTTTGGGCTCTGCATTTGCCATGGAAGAAACTTAGACCATGTTCGTGCGG
>CAMAVT010000033.1 GCA_945861775.1 Bifidobacterium breve | reverse complement strand
AGCCGTATATGACGAGGCGCGAGAAAAATGGATCGTCAGCACAAATAAAGGTCACAAAATTGAGTGCTCATTTTTGATTCCGGCTGTTGGAATTCTGTCCGATCCGTATAAGCCAACTTACGCTGGAGTAGAAAAGTTCAGTGGTTTGATGTTTCACTCAGCAGAGTGGCCTGATGACCCAACAGTTTTTGAAGGCAAGAATGTCGCAATTATTGGTAATGGAGCAACGGCCATTCAACTTGTTCCCGAACTCGCAAAAGTGGCGGCGCAAGTAACGAATTTTATCCGTAAGCCGTACCACTCGATTCCCGGCAGAAATCATGCACTCACAGAGACCGATTGGGTTGCCATACACAAGAATCATAAGCAGATATGGCAAGGAGCGCGCGAAAATGGAAGTGGTCACCCCTACTCGGGATTTGTAGGAAATGCGCTTGATTTTGAACCTGAACAACGAATGGAACTGTACAATCGCTTGTGGAAACGTGGTGGTTTTCCACTTGCAATTTCGTCTTTTAGCGATATTTACACAGACCCTGTTGCCAATGAGACGGTGATGGACTTCCTCTCTGCGAAAATTCGATCAATAGTTACAGACCAAGATGTTGCGAGCAAGTTAATACCGACGGACATGTTTGGTGGTAAGAGAACACCGATTGAACATGGGTATTACAGCGCTTTCAACTTGCCAAATGTGTCTTTGGTCGACTTAAAGGAAACGCCAATTGAGGAATTCACAAGTAAAGGTCTAAGAACCAGCACGGAGTCATTTGATTTTGATGTCATTGTGTGGGCAACTGGGTTCGACGCTTTCACAGGTCCCCTGATGAAGCTAAACGTGAAGGGTCGCAACGGACTCACCCTAGAGCAAGCTTGGGCAAGCGATATCAAAACATATCTTGGACTAATGGTTCCGGGCTTTCCGAATCTCTTCACTCTTTACTGTGGACCTTTGAACCCTGCAATTCTGACAAATGGGCCAACCTTGATTGAGCAGCAAGGAGGTTGGATATTGAGATTAATCTCGTATATGCGCGAGCACAATCTGTCTGCGGCGGAAGCATCTAGGGAAGCAACTGATGAATACGTCCAAATTCATGATGAGATTGCAAACGCATCCATTATTGCTCAAACCGACTCGTGGTGGACGGGGAGTAACGTCGAGGGAAAAGTTCAAAGGGTGTTGTCATTTATCGGAGGCTTCCCCGAGTATCGCGCAATGTGTGAACAAGCAGAAGAGAATTACCCTGGACTAAAAATAAGTTGAGGGTCGCCTGTTGGTGAGGGTGGTTACAAAATGAACGGACGCAGTAAAGAGTTTGTGAAATTTGGTTCAGGTGTTAAAGCTGAGGGAAGAATGGAGGGCGGGAAACATGGATTCATCCAAAGGCCGGAATGTCCAAACAGTGGTCAATTTTGAAAAGGTTAGCGAGCAAGTATCACAAGAGAATCTATCTGAGTATCGAAATCTGTATCGCGAGGTATGCGAGAGTGCATCTTTTAGACTCAGTGGCCGGTATGTTGCCAAAGAAGTAGAAGTGCCCGGTGGTGAAAGCCCCTTAAAGTTACGGGTCTATCGACCGGACGGTTACGGACAATTTCCTATCGTTGTATTTTTCCATGGAGGTGGGTGGATTGGGGGAGACGCCGACACTTGCGCGAGTTTATGTCAAGTGTTAGCTGACGTTGCCAACGTAGTTGTTGTTGTACCTAATTACCGGCTTGCGCCTGAATGGGGAATCTCCGCACCATTTGAAGACGCTTGCCGCGCATTTGACTGGGCTGTTTCAAACGCCGCAGATATAGATGGTGATGCAGAGGTTGTGGCGGCCGCTGGCGAAGGCACGGGTGCATATCTGGCGGCATTTGTTGTACAACGTGCATTGTCAATGGGCCAAACATTGCCCACTTTACAGTTACTCATTGACCCAGAGTTCTCTAATTGGTCATTTCATGAACTATTCAAGCCACCCTTCGCGTCAATAGCCGAGGCAGTTGCATTCCTGTCCGGTAATGAATGGTGGAGCGGAGAATCCAACCAATTCGTTGAGTCTCTTATTGGTAATGACCGTGTTGCTCTAGGGATCGAGCAAGGTCCTCCCGTAACTCTATTAATCGGTGGCGCGAATGCAATGGAAGATGTCAATTTGACTGCGTTTGTGAAAGATTTAGCGGGGAAAGGTGGAGCCGTCGGCATGAAATTCTTTCCCGAGGATCGACAAGGATTCGTATCTCCACATGGAGAGGACGGCAACAACGGTGGCGTTGCTCTGAGGTATGCAGCTCGGATGTTGCGGTATTCGTTGAGACAGGGTTGGGATCCATTGCTCGGGCTCGAACGATAGCGGTGCTTTTTCGGCTAGGACTTGGTATTGGCGATCTACGAAAAGGAGAGTGGTGATGACTAGAGAAATGCGTGCTGCAGTTTTCAAGGGTCCGTACGATATTGAAATAGAGATGGTTCCAGTGCCGGTAATCGGGCCGCGTGATGTGCTCATACGTGTAACGCAATCCGGTATTTGCGGGTCGGATTTACACAGCTACAAGACAGGGTTTTACATCTCTCAACAGCAAGTGATGGGCCATGAATTTGTAGGTCTGATCGCAGAGGTTGGGGCGGCAGTAGATGGTCTCGCTGAGGGTGACCGTGTCACTGGTTTCTATGCAGGGGTCTGTGGTGAATGCTTTTGGTGCACGACGGGCCAGATGATCTTGTGTCCCGCTCTCTTCACTAATTCGACCGGCTATGGGTTACCAGGTGCTTTTGCTGAATTTGTGGCCATTCCTTCAGCGGTCATCGGGCAAAATATCTGGCGCATTCCTGATGCAATCGATGATGATACGGCTGCGACTTCAGAGCCGGTCGCGGTTGCGTTAAATGCAGTCGTCGCAGCAGGTATCAAGCCCGGGGACTCGGTAGTGATCCTCGGAGCAGGGATGATTGGTAACGCATGCATGCAAGCGGCGAAGAATGCGGGGGCCAGTCGTGTGGGTGTGGTCGAGGTGTCAACTTCACGGTTAGAGGCTGCCCGTCGTCATGGGGCCGACATAGTGTGTGATGCTCGCAATAACGTGCCGTTGGACTGGGCCAAGGATAATTTCGGAGTCGGTGCATACCATTTCCACGAAGGCGCAATGGTTGACGTTGTAATCGAATGTGCGGGGAGTCCGGCAACAATCTCACTGGCATTTGAAATGGTGAGAGCTGGTGGATCGATAGCATTTGTAGCTCTTCCTAAAGGTCCAGAGTTAATCGACATATCAAAAATTGTGCATAAACTTCCTCGCATATTGGGATCTTTGGGTGGAGATTTTGATTTGGCTATCGATTCATTGTCATCTGGTGCCATTCACACCAGCGACTTAGTCACACATCACTTTTCACTTGAGGACGCGAATGCAGCATTTGCTGCTCAACTCGATGTGGAGGGAGCAATGAAAGTAATGATCAAGCCGTAGGTCATGGAGAGTGATTCTCAGAATCTTGTCACGAGTTTTGTCAAGATCATGTAAATCGCAAAGATGATGTTTAGTATTGAGTAACAAGAAGTATGTGAAGCCAATATGACAAATAGTGCACTTGGAAAAGGAGTACCAGAGGATCATGATTAGTAATCCGATCAAGTGGCCGGACGGCGCTAAATGCGCTGTGGCAATTACATTCGACATGGACTCAGATAGTTTTCTTCATGTCGAGAATCCAGATACTGCGGACCAAATGATTGCGACTACATCATGGTTGCAGTATGACCAGATTGCCATTCCCAGAATTCTCAAAATGTACGAAAAATACGGAATTAAGCAGACCTTCTTCGTACCTGGCTGGTGCGCTGAGCGCTATCCAGATACCGTCGGTGCGATTGTCTCGGCTGGTCATGAAATAGCTCATCATGGGTACTTGCATGAGCATCCCAATAGTTTCTCCGCAGCTGAAGAAGAATATTGGTTTATGCGTGGTCTTGCGGCACTTGAGAACGTGACCGGAAAACGTCCAAGGGGTTTTAGGGCGCCGATGTACAACTTTTCAAAAAACTCGGCTAATTTTCTCAGCCGCGAAGGATTTCTCTACGATTCCTCGCTGATGGGCGATGACATCCCTTACATCATTGAGTCTGATCTGGGTCAACTAGTAGAACTTCCAACCGACTGGGCGATGGACGACTGGCCCCAATACACACATAATCCGGATTTGCATTACTCCATGCCGATAAATTCACCAGATCGTGCAATGGACGTTTATTTATCCCAGTTTGAAGCAGCCTGGGAATACGGTGGGCTATGGATTGCCGTCTGGCATCCTTTTGTATCGGGTCGACTTGCGAGATGTTCTCGAATTGACAAGATGATTCAGTACATGATGGACAAAGGGAACGTTTGGTTTGCAACCCTCGAGGAAATCGCAAACTATGTTAATCAAGAAGTCAAGGACAACAGGTACGTTCCTCGAACCGTGCGACTACCGTTCTACGATGGAAGAATTCCTGAACTCAATAATGAAGGAAAATTTTAGTTTCATTAAATGAGAACCAAGACTCGACATAGCCTGCCGCCTCCCGCGCGGCATAGCACTAAGTCCAGAGTGCTACGCGCCTGAAATCAGTAAGACGCGTCACCGCCACCATCTACCGGCATAGAGACGCCTGTTACGAATGAAGATTCATCCGAGCAAAGCCAAGTTACTACGGCAGCGACTTCCTCGGGTTGTCCAAATCGAGACATTGCTTGCGGACTCACTAATTCTTTCTGGTATTCAACCGATTGGACTTCCATTAAGGGCGTCATGATGGCACCCGGGCAGACTGCGTTAACCCTAATCCCGTCATTTGCATATTCAAGGGCACCAGACTTGGTGAGTCCAAGAATCCCATGCTTACTGGCGCTATACGCACCCAATAAATTGACGGCGCGTAATCCGGCACTGGAAGAATTGTTTACTATCGCACCGCCGCCGTTCTTCAGCATCTGTTTGATCTGATACTTCATTCCAAGGAAAGTTCCGCGAAGATTAATGGCGATGACTCGATCAAAATCTGCGGCATCGGTATCTGCTAATCGAACGTAGAGCCCTATTCCCGCATTATTTATTGCGAAATTCAGGGCGCCATATAAAGAAACAACTTCGTTGACGAGCGCCGCATTGTCGGCCTCATTCGCAACGTCGCAACAAAAAAATGTTGCTGTGCCGCCAAAGGATCGAATTTCTTTGACAACGTCCTCACCTTTGTCTCGGGAGCTTTCCAGGTCTGCAATAACGACTGCTCCACCTTCGCGCGCTATCCGAATTGCACACGCTCGACCGATACCGCTTGCTCCACCCGTTACAAGTCCGTACTTGTCTTTTAACATACCCATAACTATAGCTCGGGTGTTATCCAGATTGAGGGGCTTTCGCAGAACTGGGTGAAAACCAATCTGTTGTGCCGAGCGTATACACAGCGTTAAAATCCATAACGTTGAAACAAGCGCTCTGTCCTCGATCCGTTGCTGGCAGTAGAGGTGTTCGCACCGGAAAAGCGGTTGAACTGGTCGGGCATCGATACTGGCTCAACCCTTTGGGCAGTGGTCTTGATTTTGCAGCACCGGAAGTCACACTGCTGGATCTGTCTACGGTTGAAACGTGACAGCTCCATCTCGTATAGTTCCCTGGCGCCAATCCTGCGATGTGCACGGGCACTCGTAATTGAGGCGCTTATTCGCCTCCAATCAGCTCAGAATGAGGTTTTTGTGATCTTTGATCATAAGTTGCAAATTCAGGCAATCTGACCTAGAGTGGTGTCTTAGGTTAAAGTCGGCTACATACATATAAATATAAAGGCGTCCTAACTCATTTTGGACTTCGCATGGAGGCAGGTTTTTGTGAGCATTGTGAGTTCCGAGCCATTGATGATTCGCAGCGCCGAAGACCAGGTTTATGAGGCGCTGCGCGATCAAATCGTTCATGGACTGACCCCGCACACCAAGTTGCCCCTTAACCAGATTGCTGCCTCACTCGCGGTAAGCACATTGCCGGTTCGGGTCGCCCTGAGGCGATTGGAGGCTGAAGGTCTGGTTTCCACCCTTCCTCGTCGCGGGTCGCGGGTGGCTCCCTTGAGAGTTGAAGATATTGAAGAGGTTCAGCTCATGCGTTGTGGCCTGGAGGGTCTGGCTGCGCGTACAGGAGCCCCCAATGTTGATGACGAAGGCCTGCGCCAAATGCGCGAGGAATTGGTGTTACTCAAGAAAGCCATGGCCGACAAGGACATTGACTCGTATGTGATTCATTTGCGTACATTTGAAAATATCTGCTATGAAGCTTCCGGGTGGCCGCGACTTCAGCGCCTTATCGAGGACCTCAGGCTCTCTGCTGAGCGCTACCTGCGTATTGCGATTGCCGGCGGTAGCGACACTGTTCTCACCTCAAAGTTCTGGGATCGGTTTTACGAGGCGGTCGAGGCAAAAGATGGAGAGGCCGCGGAGTCTTCTTTAAACGATGCGCTTATGTGGACGTTAAGTTGGATTCGCGAGTACCTTGCTAGTGACCAGGGCAACTCTAAGAATTAGTGGACCTTCGTCGGCAATGAATAACCTAAATTCTCGATTAACTTAGGAGTAGATCTTGAGTAACGAGGAGTCTGTGGCAGTCATTGGTAGTGAAGTTGTTGGTATTTGTAGTGATCTTATTCGCATTGATACTTCGAATTTCGGTGGAGTTGACGGTGCCAATGAGCGGCCGGCCGCAGAGTTTGTCGCGTCGCTACTTGAAGGCGCTGGTGTTGCAGCCAAAATATATGAATCGGCGCCAGGGCGCGCCAGCGTAGTTGGACGGATAGCTGGATCTGATCCAAGTCGCCCTGCTCTTCTAGTGCATTGCCATTTGGATGTGGTGCCAGCAATAGCTGCTGATTGGAGCATTGATCCTTTTTCAGGTGAGGTAGCCGACGGAGTGATTTGGGGTCGCGGGGCGGTGGACATGAAAGACATGTGTGCAATGGTCCTTGCGGTTGTGCGGGGGTGGTTTCGAATTGGATATCAGCCCGAGCGCGACATCGTGTTGGCATTTTTGGCCGATGAAGAGGCTGGCAGCAAATTTGGGGCCCACTGGATTGTTAGGGAGCACCCTGAACTCTTCGATGGGTGCACGGAGGCCATTGGCGAGGTTGGAGGTTTCAGCTATTCGGTGAATGAGCAAGTCCGGTTGTACCCGATCATGACGGCCGAAAAAGGCACGAATTGGATGCGTCTTACAGCGCGTGGGACTGCAAGCCATGGCTCAATGGTGAGTAAAGATAATTCAGTCTTGGCCCTAAGCGCTGCGGTCATAAGGTTAGGAG
Organism: Bifidobacterium breve; assembly: GCA_945861775.1. Taxonomy (GTDB): domain Bacteria; phylum Actinomycetota; class Actinomycetes; order S36-B12; family S36-B12; genus UBA4592. The sequence continues at coordinate 9,151 of CAMAVT010000033.1, read as the reverse complement.
AACACAAATTCCCGATCCGGATAACTGAGTCTGTTCGGGGCTTTCTCGACACGGCAGCAAAAGTCACCGGGCTCGATTTCTCTGGGGACCGACTTGAATCAGAGTTGGAAAAACTTGGACCAATCAGTGCGATGCTGGCAGCAACAATTAGAAACACTGCAAACCCAACTATGCTATCGGCCGGAACTAGCGTAAATGTTGTTCCGTCGACAGCAGTTGCTTATGTTGACGGTCGATTCCTTCCTGGATATGAAGAGGAATTCCAAAAGGAAATATCTGAAGTGCTTGGGCCTGACATCGATTGGGAGCTTGTACTCCAAGAAATTGCTTTAGAAACAAAATTCGAAGGCCCACTCATTGAGGCCATGTCGGCCGCCTTACTTTCAGAAGACCCCGGAGCTATTCCACTTCCGTACTTACTGTCTGCATTCACAGATGCTAAAGCTTTTTCATTTCTTGGGATGCAGTGTTACGGGTTTTCTCCTCTGCGCTTGCCGTCTGATCTTGATTTCAGTGGACTATTCCATGGCGTCGATGAAAGAGTCCCCGTCGATTCGTTGCTATTTGGTGAGAAAGTCCTCGATCACTTCCTACGAAATAGTTAATGGAGGAGGAGTGATGGCAACAACATCATGGGATGACGCGAAGGCTGCCCGCAGCCGTGGGTGAGCTTGCGCACTCAGTTGGAGGTGGTTCCCAGGGCTGGGCTATCACCATAGGTATGGCCCCATCCGTATCGATCACCGGCAACACCGCTCATGAGAACAGCGATCTGTGCGGCGAGCTCGGTGCTAAGTACGACATCGACGGCAGCAGCATTCTCTGTTAGATAAGTGCGACGCTTGGTGCCCGGGATGGGGACAACGTCATCGCCTTGGGCTAAGAGCCAGGCAATGGCCAGTTGGCCGGAGGTGCAGCCTAGGTCTGCGGCAATGGCTGCGAATTGGCTGACGAGGTCCTTGTTGTGCTCGAAGTTCTCACTGGCAAAACGGGGACTGTTGCGACGATGGTCGCCTTCGGGTAGTTGATCGAGAGTGTTGATACTGCCGGTCATCAGGCCACGACCCAATGGGCTATACGGCACGATTCCGATCCCCAATTCACGGGCAACCGGTAGGACTTCGGGCTCAATCACCCGCGACCATAGTGACCACTCACTCTGTAGTGCTGCGATTGGGTGCACCGCGTGAGCCCGGCGTAGGGAATCGACACTGGCTTCGGACAGTCCAATATGCCGCACCTTACCTGTTGCGACAATGTCGGCCATCGCGCCGATGGTCTCCTCAATCGGGACGGATGGATCAACGCGATGCAGATACCAGAGATCAACCCAGTCGGTGCGAAGCCGACGCAGACTGCCGTCGATGGCTTTGGCGGCGTTCTCGGGACGCCCGGTCATCACGTAGTTGGGCTCGACACCGAACTTCGTGGCAATGACAATCTTGTCTCGATGGCGCTCTAACGTGCGCCCGATCAGTTCCTCATTCGCACCCGAACCGTAGACCTCGGCGGTGTCCCAGAATGTGACACCGAGATCAATTGCGAGCTCCAGCGTTGAGTCTGCTTCATCGATATCGGGAATTCCATAAAAGGCCGACATCGGCATGCAGCCGAGTCCAACCGCGCTGACCTCAAGCCCTGATTTTCCCAGCGTGCGCTTTAACATCCTCGAATACTAGGGCGTGGGTTCAACCCTTGATGGTTGAATCGCCAAGTGTGTGCATGCTGTGCAATTCCCCTCAAGCACTTACCACTTCCCGTCGCACATGACTCAGACATGCACCCGCGCGCCCACATTTGTGAGGCAATTACTTGGATTTCATCGTCCTACACGGTTGGGGACCAGGTGAGAACGGCATTGATAGTCGTAATCGTTGCAGAGGACTCACGCGACCAGCTGTAGGCGAGCGAATCGAAAAGGTCACTGCCGATACCCGGGGTTGCTTCTTTGGAAAGGCCCCTTCCGTTGTCGGTAATGACCAGGCCAACAAGACCGTCGGTGTGGTCGTTAATCGCAATGTCGACCGAAGTGGCATCGCCGTGGCGGATCGCGTTACCCACGGCCTCTCGAACAACTTCAATGATCGCGTAGGTTGCAGCCGGATCTGCTGCAACTCGGTCCATTACCTGGTCCGAATCGTTGAATGAGATTGTGCACACACCCTGCCAGAGGCCGGTTAATTCGGTGGCGAAATCGTTGAAGTCAGGAACGCCAGGTCCCGCCGTTGTTAGTAGTTCGTACGCCCGGTGAAGGCTGGACAAGATAGCCGCGCGATCTGCTGCGTCACGGACTGCACCTGACTCAAGTCGAATGGATGCCGAGATGAGCGCTGATTGCACCGGACCGTGGAGAACCCACGCGAGATTTTGTTGCGTGAACCAGATTTCCTGGCGCATGCGCGCGATCGAGAGCTCGAGCTGCTCGTTCACCTTGTTGAGGTGTTCTTCGGTGAGCCGTCGTGCTCTCGCAAGAATGAATACGGCCGCAACAAACCAGGCCGTTCCCACCGAAAACAGTAGGTTCGCTGCGGCGACCCAACCTATGACGGAGCGGTCGACAACGTCCGTGAGCTCTGGAGGAGAGACTGACGCCACAAGGACTGGTAAGCCAAAGGCCACGAGAAAGCAGGCCGTAATCAGCGCGATGGCAGGGCGCACAGGCAAGATACGAAATCGCTCCGGCCACAGGCGGCGAATAGCACTTAACAGTGGCCAAGCGAGACTAAAGAATAGGATCGCCAAGACGCCTCGGACAAATCCAAGAGCAGAGATGAACAACGGTATCCCGATGATTCGCAACGGCACCACGCTCAGCGCCGGACGAATCGAATCGAAGATATCAATCGTGGACCGGGCAGCTGGTGGACTCGTAGCCTCAGTCAGGTGAAGTGAATCGAAGTTGCGTGGAGTTTCTATCACCGAGCTCAAAGGTTCAGTTGGTGTATTCAGAGTTACTATCGCGGGCCGAATTCTCACACGCAAGATCTCTTGGAGGAGTTGCGCGCTGGTCACGGAAGAGCGTTCAGTTGAACCGCCGTCAAACTCAAGGGCGGCAAGTGAGAGCGCCGGATCGAGAACGCCGCGAATGTTGGCCTCCAACTCAAAGTTCGCACGCTGCAGTCGTTCGTTATAAGTGGCGCGTTCGATAGACAGTTCTTGTTGCTTCGCTGATAAATCAGCAAGTGCGGATTGGAACCGGCGGCGGCGGTCAATTAACTCACCGACGACGAGCATCCCGGCCAAGGTCAGCAACATCGCGCCCGCAACCCGCGACGGCCGTGTCAGGGAGTCATTGAACCCGATTGGTTCGGCGATCGCCGCGAACGCAAGCGCGCGCAGTACATTGGCCAGCACGATAATCACGAGGATGAAAGCCGCACGCCAATTGGTGCCAGAGATCTTGCCAAACAATGTGCGGCAGGCAAACAGAAGTAGAAACATCACAGCGCTTAAGACTCCCGATACTCCAAGGTCGAGTGCCGTGTTTCGACTTGTGGTCAAAGCCACGATGCTGGATGAACCCGCCAGATAGATAAGGAAGACGATGGCCAAAGTGTTCGCGCTCAGAGTTTCTGGGCTCGCTAGTCGGCGGATAACTGCTTGCACTGACTACGACTCGATTTCTATTGGACCGGCATCTCGCAGAAAACTCGCTATCTCCTGTTGGCGGGTTGCAATCTCAGACGACGGGTCGATGCCCATGCGCTCGAGTGAGCGAGCGATGACATAGTGCACCGTTCTCACATGTGTGCCGCGTTCCTGCGCAATGTAGCTGGTCGATCGACCCTGGGCCACCAAATTCATAACTTCGATCTGTGTTCGTGAAAGCGCATTGTTCGGGCGGTCAACCGCGTGGTCGTGGCGGTGCTCGTTCTTAACTTCTCCGCAGAGCGCTGCTTCTAGTGCATCGAGCAGTATTGCTTTATTAAAGAGTTGATCCTTGCGCAGGTAGGCGACGCCTTCAGGTAAAGATGAACTTGCTCTGGCCGCGAAGCGCGAATCGGGCAGGTTAGTGAGAAACAACATTGCAATTGCCGGGCTACGCCGCCGAAAGGCGTCGGCAAGATCGAATCCGTTGATGCCGTGCCCGAGTTCGACATCGAGGATGACTCCGTCCGGGTCATTGGATTTGAATAAGCGCTGCGCCGAAACCGTGTCCGGTGCCATCAGGGTGACGAACCCGGCTGTCTCGAGCATGTCAGAAAGGAGAACTCGTGTCATCGGGTCGTCTTCGACCACAAGGATGACCCGGGGATAGGTCCGAATCTCATTCATTGAAGCTCTCCATCACCATTGGAGTGTAGTGCTGAAATCCAGTTGCGAAAGCAAGGATCTGAGGTTTTCGGAAGTCATGCAGCGACGGGTGTATCGCCACCACATATATATGTGCGCTGCGTGTGCACTTTTCCTCAAATGCATTTTTGAGTGGCATACATTGCTTAACGTGGTGCATCGTCATGAAGTCACGCTCGGTGGAAATACCTGTGCCAAGTTCGCTTCTTTCCGCATAATTCCTCCCCGCTCCCGGTTTACTGCCGCCCTTATGGGAATGGTGCTGATCATGGGGACATTTGTTACGGGGTCGGTGAGTGCGGCGGGTAGTACTCAATTAACTACGTGTTTGAATCTGGCGACGGGTGCTAATCGGGTGCTTGTTCGGGGTGGGTGTGATTCGGTGTTAGAGATGACCCAAGTGTGGGATCAGGTTGCAGCGGATGAACCAGTAGGGGAGTTTTTCTCGGCACGGACGTTGGCGCATGCGGTGTTGTTAAATACGGGCGGTGATGTCAGCCGGTTCAATAAGAAGGACTGGGCGCAGCTGGCCCGGTTGCAGGCCGTGAACCAGTCAATGTCTACTGGAAAAGTTCGCGCTCAAGAAGTGACAGACCAAGAGGTACGCGCGATGGTGACTACGTGTGTTGCGAATTCGACAGGTGCTTCACGGGTCCTTGTTTCTGGCCAGTGTCAAAAGCGCGTAGAGACCCAGCGAGTCTGGGAGTCTTTGGATCCGCCGCAGAAGCCGCCGATTAACGATGGCACCCCGGACATACCGCAAATCGAAGGTGTCACTGTTGTGGGGCCCACTTCGCGCGCGGTCACTTTTAAACCCCCAGTAATGGTGGGAAGTTCACCGATTAAATCGATTACTGTCATCGCAATTCCTGGTGGCCAATGGGTGACCATCGAGGGGGGTGCTGGTGGTACGGCTTTGTTTACAGGCTTATCACCGGATATCACGTACACATTCCTTGCTGTCGCGGTAAATGATTCTGGTGCTGGGCCTCGGGTCCCGTCGCAACGCACCGAGTCACGACCAGAGCCAAGTGTCACGCCCGAACCCATCCCCACCCCTTCTCCTTCACCAACACCAACACCTTCATCGGATTCGAGTGTTGGCTCGGGGTCGGGTGGCACTACACCGGTTACCAGTGTTGCGCCAGGTGCCCCAACGAGTGCGGTGGCAACCGCCAGTAGTGGCCAAGCTTCGGTTGCGTTCACTGCACCAGCATCCACGGGGGGCGCGAGCATCACGTCTTATACGGTGACGTCAAGTCCAGGTGGGCTTTTTGGTTCGGGTTCATCTAGTCCGATCGTGGTGACGAGTCTAACGAATGGCACGCCCTACACGTTCACGGTGACTGCAACAAACAGCGCTGGCACGTCGGCGGCATCGTCCGCGTCCGCTTCAGTAACTCCGGCCGTGACATATGCCCTTGGGGACACCGGTCCTGGCGGTGGCCTGGTGTTCTTAATCTCTGGCGGACTGACTTACGAGATGGCACCGAAGGCGTGGAGTGGAGCAGGGACGCCTGACGCTGGGGCGACGTACTGTGACATCATGAATACCAATGTTTCTGGCGCGAATGGGACGGCTGTTGGTACGGGTGCAGCGAATACGGCAGCGATGGCGGCGTTAAGTTACTGCAGTTCGAATGCTGCGGCAGCAGTGTTGGCGTATGCCCCTGCGGGTACCAGTGCTGGGCAGTGGTTTTTGCCATCCAAATTTGAACTCACTGCAATGTATAACTACTCCCTGGTTGGTGGATTTAACACTGCGACGTATGGGTTTGTTGCTCTTGATTCTTACTGGAGTTCGAGTCAGTCCGGCGCGCTCGAGGCGTGGTACATCTATTTCAGTGATGGTAGCTGGTTCGACATGGACAAGGATACCGATATGCGGATCCGTCCGATCCGGGCTTTTTAGCCCATCGTTTTTTCAGTTACTTGTGACTTCTGTCTTTTGTTCTTGGTTTTGCGGTCGAATGACCGGCGTGTCGGCCGGTATTGCTCTGGTTGGTTGTTGTGTGGCTTGGTCTGGGTAGGGCGCAAGCCACTCTATGAGAACCTGAACTAAACCCAGAGCGGTTCACGGTGATGTGTGCGCATGGTGCGCACTTTTCACTTGGTGCATCCGGAGAGTGGCATACATTGCTTAACGTGGTGCATCCTCTTGAAGTCGCGTCCGGGGGAAATACCTGTGCCAAGTTCGTTCCTTCCCGCTTAATTCCTCCCCGCTCCCGGTTGTCTGCCGCCCTTATGGTGATGGCGCTGATCATGGGGACATTTGTTACGGGGTCGGCGAGTGCGTCGCAGAGTAGTCAATTAACGACGTGTTTGAATCTGGCGACGGGTGCTAATCGGGTGCTTGTTCGGGGTGCGTGCGATTCAGTCTTAGAGATGACCCAAGTGTGGGATCAAGTGTCCGCGGATGAGCCGGTAGGGAAATCGTTTTCGGCGCGGACGTTGGCGTTAGCGGTGTTGTTAAATACTGGCGGTGATGTTAGTAAGTTCACGAAGAAGGATTGGACGAACTTAGCTCGGTTGCAGGCTGCAAACCAGGCAAAGATCGATGGTGCCACGATCAGTAGTGTCACGCGCGCGAAGGAAGCGTCAGTTCAAGAGGTCCGCGCGATGGTGACTACGTGTGTGTCGAATACAACAGGTGCTGTGCGGGTTCTGGTTTCTGGTCAGTGTCAAAAGCGCGGTGAAACCCAACGAGTGTGGGAGTCATTAGATCCGCCACAGAAACCTCTGATTAACGATGGCACCCCAGATATTCCACAGATCGAAGGTGTCACTGTTGTTGGGCCTACTTCACGCGCGGTCACGTTTAAACCTCCGGTGATGGTAGGAAGTTCACCGATTAGGTCAATTACTGTTATTGCGATTCCTGGTGGCCAGTGGGTCACGATCAGCGGGGGTACTGGCGGTACAGCTTTGTTTACGGGCTTATCACCGGATATCACCTACGCGTTCCTTGCTGTCGCGGTAAATGATTCTGGTGCCGGGCCTCGGGTCCCGTCGCAACGAGTCGGGTCACGACCAGAGACAAGTGTCACGCCGGATCCCACCTCCACCCCTTCGCCCTCACCTTCACCGAGTCCAAGTGTTAGCACGGGAACTGGTGACACCTCACCGGTGACGCGTGTTGTCGCACCGGGCGCCCCGACGAGTGTGGTGGCAACGGCAGGCAGTACACAGGCTTCAGTTGCGTTCGCTGCACCAGCATCAACTGGTGGCGCATCAATCACGTCTTACACGGTGACGTCAAGCCCCGGTGGTTTCACTGCAAGCGGTGCAACCAGTCCAATCGTGGTCACGGGTTTAACGAATGGCACCGCCTACACCTTCACTGTCACTGCTACTAATAGCGCCCGCACGAGCAGCGCATCTGCATCGTCGGGGTCGACAACTCCTATGGGTTCACAGTTGATCTCGTTTGCAAACCCGGGAACAAAAAGTTTTGGTACGACACCAACACTTACGGCGACGTCGAGTTCAGCTTTACCGGTCGCTTTCACATCATCTACTTCGGGTGTGTGCACGATCACTGGCGGTGGTCTTCTGACATTCGTTGCTGCGGGCACCTGCACGATCAACTCTGACCAAGTGGGTAATTCGAGTACCTCGGCCGCCCCGCAGGTAACTGAATCGTTCACTGTCGCATCGGTCGCCCCTGGTGCGCCAACGAGTGCGGTAGCGACTGCGAGTAGTGCACAGGCTTCGGTGGCGTTCACTGCGCCAGCATCAACTGGTGGCACATCAATCACGTCTTACACGGTGACTTCAAATACTGGTGGGCACAGTGCTTCGGGTTCATCCAGTCCGATCGTTGTAACTGGCCTAACGAACGGCACCGCCTACACGTTCACCGTTACCGCTACCAATAGCGCTGGCACGGGCACTGCATCGGGGGCTTCGGCATCCGCCACGTGGTGGTCCCTTGGGGATGAAGTTCCCGGCGGCGGCGGCAAGATCTTCTACATCGCACCGGCACCCTTCACGAGCATCGGCTCAGCTTGTGGTACGTCATGCAGGTACCTTGCGATGGCTAAAAAGACCTGGCGCACCAGCGAAGGATCGAATGTGTGGTGCGACGCTAGTGGGATACATCTTGGCGCTAGTGGGACGGGCATTGGAACTGGCTTCGCGAACACGGTTGCGATCGACGCGGGTTGCAGCTCTGGGCTTGGCCAATGGGTGGCGGATTACACAATTGGCGCATTCTCGGATTGGTTCTTGCCATCTACAGATGAGTCATCCGCGATGTTTGCATACAAACCCTCGATAGTAGTTGGGTCTGATTATGATCTTCTTAACAGTCGATACTGGACTTCCGTTTACACGTCGTCTGGTTGGGCTTTGTGCCGATATTTCGATTCCGGATCAGCTGGTGGCTGCATGCAAGCGCATGGCTACCCAGGACGACCCATTCGGGCGTTCTAACGCGTTGCTGTATGCCAGTCGGGAATCGCCATAATTTATATGTGCGCTGTGTGTGCACTTTTCACTTGGTGCATGCGGAGAGTGGCATACATTCTTTAATGTGGTGCATCGTCAGGAAGTGACGCTCGGTGGAAATACGTGTGTCGAGGTCGTTCCTTCCCGCCTAATTCAGCCGTTTCCGCGGTTCGCAGTTGTCCTAATGGCAATCACGATGATCACTGGGATGTTGATGTGGGCGGGGCCGCAGGTGGCGAGTGCGAGAGATGCCAATCAATTGTCAACGTGTTTGAATCTCGCGACGGGTGCTAGTCGGGTGCTCGTGCGGGGTGCGTGCGATTCGGTGTTAGAGATGACCCAAGTGTGGGATCAGGTTGCAGCGGATGAGCCCGTGGGGAAGTCGTTTTCAGCACGGACGTTGGCACTT
>CAMAVT010000032.1 GCA_945861775.1 Bifidobacterium breve | reverse complement strand
CCCGGTCCACCGCGAAAATATCTGCTTTCCCGTTCAAAACTCGGTTCTCGGTGCGCTCCAACCCGGTAGCTCCGTAGACGAGGGAGTAGAACCCGGTGATCGGTGCAAACAGTGGCCCGTTGCTGTAGTTACGCAAATACGTCAACGTGTTCCCGGTCTCAACCGAGCGAGCAACAGGATCAGAGGCAACTAAAATTGGTCCCCTTTCACGGTCATACTCGGCTAATAACACCCGTTGGTTCCCGGCCCGCGAGCGATAATCGCCAGCATTAATCACTTGAATCAATGTCACGTTTACCAATAGCGCGACAAAAAGCAACGCGAAGACGAAAGACATCCTTCGGATCTGGCGACTCATGATTGCTTCAACCTGGGTACCACCTGGGTCATTGCATCATCAGGGGAGACTTTCGATAGATCAGGTCGACGAGAGCGATCTGAGATCCGAAGCAATAAAGCCAGTATTACCCAGTTTGCAATCAAACTTGAACCACCGTAGGAGAGAAAAGGTGTCGTCAAACCGGTGAGTGGCACCAAACCTGTCACGCCACCCACAATGACAAACACCTGTAAAGCAAAAGTTATTGATAAACCAGCAGCAAGAAGCTGCCCAAAACCGTCACGGCAAGTTATTGCGGTCCGTAACCCTCGCTCAATCAAAATTCCATACAGCAACAGGATGGCAAAGATTCCCGTAATACCAAGTTCTTCACCGAGGGCGGAAATTATAAAGTCGGTACTCGCAAACGGAACAAGATCAGGGAATCCTTGTCCTAAACCAGCGCCTAAAATCCCACCGTTGGCAAGCCCATAAATTGATTGCACGATTTGGTAACCCGTTGTGTCGGCATATGTCCACGGATCAATCCACACGGACACCCGTGCTTGGACGTGGCCAAATGTTGAGTAAGCGAAATATGCTCCACCAAGAAATAGGAAGAATCCGATAAACAACCAGGACCTTCGCTGGGTCGCGATATAAAGCATCGATACGAACAAACCGAAGAAAAGGAGTGACGTTCCAAGGTCACGTTGGAAAACGAGAACACCAAGAGAGATAGCCCAAGCAATCACAATCGGACCCAAGTCTTTTGCCCGTGGTAATCCAACACCTAAAACTTTAGTACGCACCAGTGCAAGTGAGTCGCGAGTTTTAACCAAGTAACCGGCAAAAAATATGGTGAGCAAGATTTTCGCGATTTCCGCGGGCTGGAATGAAAACGTACCAACCCGAATCCACAAAGTTGCACCATTCACGGTTGTCCCGATTACGGGAGCTAGCGGTAACACCATGAGGAAGAGACCCAGTAGACCGAAAGTGAATGTATAACGTTGAAGGCGGCGGTGATCACGTAAAAGAATAAGTACTCCGCAGAACAAAATCCCAGCAATCGCGAACCACGTCAATTGCGAGTAAACATCCGGTGTAGGAATCGGTGCACCATTTAGTTCAGCTCGCCGAGCATCGGCTACATCGAGCCGGTAAATCATGATCAAACCGAAAATAGTGAGCAACGTGCCAACCGGCAGCATGATGGGGTCGGCGTAGGCGGCTCGAAAACGAACAACAAGGTGCATCGCCAATGCAATCAGTGCGACAGCGCCCGTGGTGATCCACAATCGAGGTGGGGTTCCTTCACCCGTTGACCAACCCACTTGCAAAGTACCCAAAATTCCTAAAACCCATGCAAAAACGAGGAGCGCCAATTCAACGTTGCGTCGGTTGCTCATTGCAAACTCCCCGGGCATCCTTGAGGTGGAATGAGTGCTTGACACTCTGCAGCCCGACTTTCAAGTTCGGCAACTATGCGTTGCGCATCTTCGAAACTAGCGGCCGGGATTCCTTTACTCACCAACTCTTGATCAAAAAGTGGAAGGGACCCAACCACAAGAGTTGATTGTAAATCAATACTGGACAGTGAAATCCCCGCCAAAGTTCCCTGGACACCGTTATAGATTGCTACCGTTCCTGTCCCAGCGCTACCGTTAACAGCCACGTACCACTGGCGACCCAACCATTGCTGAGTGCCAAAGAGGGCAGCAAAAGTAATCGCGGCAACGACAGCAACACCACTCACGTACCCAACGATTTTTTTACGTCGAGTGTTTTTAACAGCTTGTTCCCGTGCCTGCGCTTCCCGGTCATAAAGTGCCTGCTCGGCAGCGGGAACAATCAGGTCTGTGTCAATCAGTACCTGTGGTGCGGTCTGGCTACCAAAGTCAAATGGTTCAGGTGCATCGGGTTTGTCTGGATCGGGCTGAGCATCATCAGGAAAACGGGTGTTAGGTAATTGCAACCGCACTCGCGGTTCACCGGCAGCGCCAACAACAACCGGTGGTGTCAAAGGCAACTCACCCCGTGTCTCTCGTTCAATTACGTCGGCCACAACAACGGTGACATTGTCAGGTGCCCCACGTTCTAAAACAAGGTCAACTAGTTGAGTAACCACTCCGGTCGGTTCACCCGAACTCAATGTGTACGCGATTTCCATGTCGCTCAATACTCCTGAGAGACCGTCAGAACACAACAAGAATCGGTCACCTTTTCGTGCTTCTCGCACTGAGAGATCAGGTTCAACCGGATTCATTCCGTCAAGTGCTCGCATGAGAAGTGAGCGCCGCGGGTGAACGGCTGCTTCAGCTTCAGTGATCCGACCAGAGTCAACCAGGGTTTGAACATAGGTGTGGTCATGGGTGAGTTGTTGTAGTTCACCATCACGCAATAGATATGCACGTGAGTCACCAACGTGCACAATGGCGACGCGGCCACCAAGCCAATACAAACCGGTAACCGTGGTACCCATTCCGGTCAGTTCAGGGTCCTCGTTGATCAAGTCTTTTATCTCTTCACCAACTTTGTCAATTGAATCTGACAGGTAGGTCAAGATGTCAGAGTCGGTTGGCGGGTGAACGTCAAGATCAGCAACGGTGGCAATGGCTAATGCTGATGCAAGTTCACCGGCCGCATGCCCACCCATACCGTCTGCGACCAACAGCAAACGTGGTCCCACATAACCGGAATCCTCATTGCCTTGACGCACTAAACCAATGTCGGACTTGGCGGCATAACGCAAACTCAATTCAGTCATCGGGATTAATTCTGAATCTGCAATGTGCTGCGACCAATACGAAGTGGTGCACCGACGGGGAGAACAGTTGGCGTTGTGATCCGGGATCGATCAATCCACGTCCCATTTGTTGAACCTAAATCTTCAACAACCCAAGATCCTTCTGATTCATAGATTCGTGCATGCCGACTTGAGGCGTAGTCGTCATCGATAATAATTGTTGAATCTGGTGCGCGCCCCAAAGTTATTTGTTTACCGTCGAGCGCAATAACCGTTCCAACAAGTGGACCGTCAATTACTACGAGGCGATTACCCCGAACTTTTTGTTTCCGAGAAATCTTTGGCGGTTTTGGCGGTTTAGGTTGCCGACCCTTTGACTTCTTCTCAGTTTTCCCTGAACTGGTTGCATCAGCGGGTTGACGAATGTCACGCCGCAGGACCAATACGGTCGCGAGGACAAAACCCCACAACAAGGCCAGAAACGCGAGCCGGACCAGCGTGAGTGCGAGCTCGGACATGGGTCAGCCGCTCCGAAACACCAGTGAGGTTGTCCCGATTTGAACGACTGAACCGTCCACTAAGGGAACCTCTGTGATTCGCTCCCCATTATGAAACGTTCCATTTGTTGAATCCAGGTCGCGCAGGTAAATCGGTGAACCCAAAACAATTTCACAGTGGTTACGTGAGGCCCCGGGATCTTCGATCCGAATATCAACATCGGTGCCACGGCCCATCCGGGTGATTGCCCGAACCAATGGGTATGCCGACCCACCCGATTCAAGGCGTGGCTGACCAACCACCGCGGCTGAGCCACCGCCTTGAACGCTCACCTCAGCCCGCGCCTCGGAGCGAACCCGGAAAATCCCGGTCTCCAATTCAACGTCCTCACCCAGTGAAACAAAGGGTGCCCCTAAGAGCGTGTAGCGCTGCTCCCCCGAGTAATCCTTGACCAAAGTACCCAGTTCAGTGCAAAGGGCGTCTTTGAATACCGCTAAGCGACGGTAGTCATGGGTCGAAAGTTCAATATTGAATATATTGGGGACGACGGTGCGCTCCCGGTCAATGACTGCTGCCCGGTCGTCTATTTCACGCTGAAGGGCGGAAGCAATCTCAACAGGCTGCACTTCTGCCTTAAATGCCCGTGCAAATGCCCCACTCACCATGCGGTCCAGTGAATCCTCGAATCGTTCCAAAATACCCACATGGTGATGTTACCTGTAAAGGCCGGATCCACCCTCACGCTATATATACGCGTGGCGGTAACCTTTCCCAGCATCACGCGCGAGTGGCGGAATAGGCAGACGCGCACGGTTCAGGTCCGTGTACTCGAAAGGGTGTGGGGGTTCAACTCCCCCCTCGCGCACCCAACGTTGCCCGAATAGGCAATGTGTTCAGGTGTGTCATATGTGCATGAATCCAAAGGGGAACCGTGGAATCATTAAAGTATTGCGATAGACGAAATCCTTGAGGGATTTAGTCCCCGCTACCCACTCCTTTATGAACAGTGAAGAGATTGGTGGGGTCGTACTTCTTCTTCACGCGGAGAAGTCGCGGGTAGTTACTCCCCCAAAACTGTTGCTTCCAATCCTTCTCGAAGTAGCTTCCTTCATTGGAGTAGGAACCGCCAGTTTCAGTAACACCGCGAAGGCTTACTGAGGCCGCCATCACGCCATCGTGCTGCGCTTGCGATTCCGCTCTCATCGGTTCATGTCCTGTGAGCCCCGGATATTTTCCTTGCTTCCAGGCCCCGATCGTGATGAAAGCAACGTTGTTGAAGACAGCCGGGTTGATCGACGTGGTCTTATCGCGCATGCGCGCCTCGGGGTGTTCGCCATACAACGCCTTATTTGTCTGCCACAGAACGAGGCTTGTGCGGGAAGCATCGAACAGCGCCTGCGCCAGCACTGGAGCATTTGCACCCTGAGTCATAGCGAAGGGCACTCCGCGACCGTCGTAGCCGCCCCAGTAAGCAGCAACTTCAGAAGCATTGCCTTTCCACCAGAAGTAGCCCTTGGGTGCCTTCGGCCGATCATCAAATATCGCTTCGCGATCCGTTGGTCGCCACCGCTCCGAGAACGGTTCTGAGCTGAATGTGACGTTAACATCAAAATCGTTTGATCGGGATTTCAACTCAAAGAGAAACGGAGCCCAGGCGGCTTCGGCTTGTTCGGTGGTGATGTCCAGAAACGTCGTGCCCACCTGCATAACGTTCATGCCCGTGTATGACGTTGCCATTCCATAATCGGGATTGAGAATCACTCCCTCCCCGTACACGGGCGTGCTGAGGGTCGATGCAACAAACTTTACGTACATCTCAAGCAACTCTTTGAAAGCGGCGTCGGTCTTTGCGACAATGGGTCCAGAGATCCAACCCGATATTTTGGGTTCGGGATGAGCCAACAGCGTCATGCGAGTCACTACACCGAAAGTGCCACCGCCTCCACCTCTTAGGGCCCAGAAGAGATCCGAATTCTGATATTCGTTTGCCGTGACAATGCTGCCGTCGGCAAGGACTACTTCGAGTTCAATGACTCCAGCAGCACCGCTCCCGTACCTCTTACTGAATGAACCGAAACCTCCACCCAATGCAAATCCACCGCAGGCACCCACACTGGTGCAGCCACCACCTTGGATATAGAGCCCCGCTGCCGAGGCTGCCTTGTAGGCCTCGAGCCAGCGGTTGCCTGCGGTGGTGGTGACGGCAGATACTGCGGCTCTACCCTGCGGAGCACCTGCCGGGACAAACTTCTGATGCACCGTGATGTAACGGAGGTGATGGGTCCAGATGAGCAGCGAATCGCGCGGACCGGTGGAGCGACCGTAGTAATCATGCCCGGTTCCCTTGATGACCAAACGCACATCGTTCTCGCGCGCGAAATTCACACCCGCGACGATGTCTGACTCTTCACGAACCACGATGGCATAACTACTCGGCGTTGACTTCCAAGCCTTGAACATGCCCGTCGACTGGGTTGCTCCTGGCTGCTCTTCCAAGAACCACGGATTGAAGAAACGTTTGGGGATTGGGCCTGTTCCCAACAGTGCCCAGGGTTGTTTTGGCTTGATCAGACGATCGCCCACTTGCGCTGCAAGGGATGACCACTTGGTGGCACTTGGCCACGTAGCTGGCATCGACCGCGCGACACCTGCGCTCTGCGCTCTACCATGCGCACCCGCGCTTCCCGGAATGATTAGGGCAGCGATGGCCCCTGCTGCAAGCCCGATGAAGCCGCGGCGCCCGAGGGGCGGTAACTCAGTCATGGACAAATTATTGTGAGTCAGATGCCTCGAGCGCTTAATGTTTGGGAATTCTAAGAGGCTAATCCCTCACGCCAATCAAGTGAATCCGGATGCCAGTTCTCCACCGATAGGGCATCTGGGATGGGACAGGTCAGCAGAAATCCAGCTTCAATTAGTGCGGGTACGGCTCGGTGGCGAGTTGTACGGGAACCAACTGGGCGTTCACTTGTCGCTACATCCAGCCCGGTCCCTAGCTACTGCCGCTTCCAACCCCAAATACAGTGAGTTGTCCATAAGGTGACATTTGTATCGCTGGTGATAACATTAGTATGCGAATGAGGTTTCAGTGCGTGACTTACGATATTACCCTGCACTCATGATCGAGCTTCATAAACGGGTGTCGCCGTCGCGAAAATCGAAGATCCTGTCCTTGAGGAGGTCGTATGCGATTGATCCGAACCGTCGTGGTCATCGCGGTCATTGCGTTCATGACTGCGGCTCTAGCGACGACCGTCGTCCCTGCGCCAGCTACGGCCGCAACCGTGGAGGGCAAGGCGTGCAAGAAGGCGGGCGCGACGCAGGGTGATGGGCCGAGTCGCACGGTTATCTGCGCCAAGGTCGTGAAGGGCAAGAACAAGGGCAAACTCTTCTGGCAACTCGTCAATGGCTCGAGTTCCAAGCCGGGCTGCACGGCGCGACCGAAGTTCACCAAAGACTTCATCAATCCAGACCACGTGCAAGTCGTTGTGCCAATTGGGCAGCAGACTGCCTTTGGTGGCTCCATATCCGTGCGTTCCTACGTGCATTCGAAGCCAGCGCTCGACGGGCAGCAGTTGCCGCTCTACGCCCCGGTAGACATGACGCTTACGCAGGCTGCCTATTACAAGATCGGCACCGATCCGGCGTACAAGCCGGAGTACTCACTCTTCTTCGATGCTGGGTGCGGTTTCACGCTTCAGCTTTACCACGTCAAGGGGGTTGTCGGGGCGGTCGCGGGTGTTGTACCCAAGAATCCGGTGCCGTCGAGTGCTGGGCAGCCGGTGACCGCAACCCGGATCAAGGCCGGTGAGCAAATCGGCTGGTTCCAGGGCGAGGCGGGCAAGAGCGTCGCATTCGACCTCCGAGTGGAGGACGGCAGTCGAACCAACTCCTTCATCAATCAGGCTCGATTCACATCCTCCCCTGGAGCTTCAGGAGAGTTGCACGCCGTCTGCCCATACGACTCCTATTCCGGGACTCAGCGACAGCGCTGGCTCGCCAAGCTTGGAGCACCATCCAGCGATCCGGTGGCAGGGACGGCGTGCGGCACGATCTCGCAGGGCGAGGCTGGTTCCGCGCAAGGCATGTGGTTCTTCAAGGACGCTCAAGTCAACCAACTCACCTATCACGGTGAGACCTGGAATGAAGGCATGCCGGCCGGGCAGTACCAATCACAGATCGCTTTCAGCGTCGATCCGTTAGGCACCGTCCGCATCGGTGGGCTCAACGCAGGCACCCCGATGACGCAGATGATGATTGGCCAGCAAGGTCCGGGATCCGACACGTGGCGCGATCCGCTCTCCGTGAAATCCGGTGGGGAGCATTGCTGGTCGAATTCGAGCCAATCGGTGAAGGTTCGCATGTCCGCAGACGGCACCGCTCTCACGGCCGTCGTAGGCAAGGAGCCATGCTCATTACTTGATCTCTCGCGCGGCCAGACTTACGTCCGATAGGCATCCCGGACGGCTGATAACCCCCACATACCGCTGGCTTAGCTACGGCAAAGCCAACAGAGAAACCCTGAGCCCGTCGCGCGTCTGCGTGCTGCTGTCGTAGACCGTGCCACTGGAGCCACGTGTCAAAAAACGCTCAGGAACGAGCGATGCGTCAACTCGTTCTACAACAAACGGAAGCCTCTTTTGACCCGTTGCCATTTGATGCTGCGTGTGCACGAAGGTTTGCGATTGTCGCCGGGTGCTTACGTCAATCAGGTCGAAAAACGCAAGCCCGCGCATTTGATGCACTCATTGCTGCTACCGCACTTGCTCATGATCTTCCTTTGTATACGCGCAATGCTCAAGACTTTGAAGGTATTACTGGTTTAGACGTGCGCCATGTAACACCAAACATGTAGCGGCGATCTGGTTTTGCAAAAAACTAAGGATTCGCCAGAGTTTGGGTCATCCGAGTCTGATTCAGCTCATCAAGTTATTGGACTGATTAGATACGGGATCATCATCTATAAACCAAATCTCTCCGCCTGCCACTGAGTAGGAACTTGGTACTGAGTAGGAAAACGTGTACGGGTCAAACTCACTATTGCTTCGTGACACATTCACTTTGCCGCCACCGATGACATAAGCCTTAGTTAACCCCTTCTTGCCTAGGGTAATTTGACCTTGGCTATTACCTGAGCGTAGAACGTACGTCTTTGAAGATGTGCGTACTAAAAAGACTGTCTCGGGTTCTGTCCACCCGGTACCGGCAGCGCCGTCTGATTTGCATTTCTCAAGGTTGTCGGAGCAGTCGCGCCAACGTTGCGTTCCGATGAAAGCATTCCCGTTGCTTTTCAATATGGTCAATTGATACAACGCGGTCGAGGGAGTCTCCCCGTTGAAGCCTGTCATGAACGCGAAATGCTGACCGGCGATTTTCGGCATGGTTTTGGCGGTGTTAGCAGCTTGGGCTGTTCCACCAAACAGGATTGTTGACAGGCCCAGAGACAGTACGAGTGAAATCGCAAAGGACCTTGCACGCTGATTTATCATGTGTCAAACCTTAACGAGAACGGATCGCGAAAAACCTCTGATTTGGACATGATTCGCGGTTTTTAAATATGATGACGTCGAAGTTGTTTGAAGGTATTACCGGTTTGGATCTACGCCCGGTCTAGCCGAAAACACTCACTTCTTCGGTGAACATACGAACCCGACTAGCGAGATGCGCCATCGAATCCGCAGCGACAGCCTGACCAATCTCAGTTGCGTAAGCGGCAGTGAATGCTTCCTGAGATTCAAACCACAACTCCGCAATACCGTCACAGGCTGCAGTTTCGTCTTGTTCGACAACATTGAATCGAATCTTCTGCACACCCGAGAACCAACGTTAGATACGCGATTCTCGTTCATATGGCAATCCGAGGGCGCGAGGAACACCAGCGCCACCATGGCGTTGTTGCCGCCACCAAACGATGGTTAGTGCCACCAATGTGATGACGAAGGGACTCATACCCAAAATATCGGTGGAGACTGTGATACCCATGGTTTGGAATTGGAAGTTTAGGCTGTCAAGGAAACCAAACAACAGCGCGCCGGGAACCAAGAGCAGGGGGCGCCAAGAGGCGAAAATAACTAACGCGATGGCAATCCAGCCGCGACCTGCGGTCAGATTATCTGACCACAGTCGAACGAAGACGGTTGAGAAGTACGCGCCGGCAATGCCTGCCATCAATCCACCGAAGACAACGGCGGTGTAGCGCACGATAAAGACAGGTACCCCAGCCGCGTCAGCTGCTGCAGGGGCTTCCCCACTGGCTTTTAACCACTGCCCGATTCGGGTTCGCTTCAGGACAATTGCTGTGATGATCACAGCTGCAAATGCTGCATAAACGATGATGTCACGTTCAAAAAATATCGGTCCGAGAAATGGGATATCTGACAGAAGTGGGATCGAAAGGGGGGAGATGTACGAGGGAATAGGGAGTCCAGCAAAGTCGCGACCGATGAATGAAGCCAGACCAGCTCCCAGAAGGGCAAGAGTCAGTCCGGAAATTATTTGATTTGCCTTCAGTCCAACGCACAGAAATGCATGGACAAGCGCGAGTGCACCGCCTGAAAGCGCTGCCGCTGCAAAACCAAGGGCAATGTTTCCGGTACTAAAGGTAACGACGAAGCCGGTTGCCGCACCAACAAGCATCATGCCTTCGACAGAAAGATTGATGACACCGCTACGTTCAGAAACCAGTTCGCCAAGTGCTGCGAGGATGAGAGGAGTGCCTAGAACAATAGCTGACGTGAGCGCGAAGCTAAGGAAATCCATTAGCGAGCACCCGAATTCAGATTAACCATTCCGCTGCTGGAATTGCTCGATGTCCAAGACCATCGGAATCGGTAAGTTGCAGCAACTCCTCCTAACAAGATGAACAAAACGATTAGACCTTGAAGGACAGTGGAGATGGAACTTGATAGACCCTGCGCCTGCAACGAGTAGCCACCTTGAATCAGGGCGGAGAAAAAGATCCCAACAACCGGGATCATGAGTAGGGATCGCCCTGCGAGGAATGCAACGAGAATTCCGGTGTAGCCATATCCGGCAGCGATATCTGGTTGTAGACGGCCCGTTA
This sequence comes from Bifidobacterium breve, assembly GCA_945861775.1. Taxonomy (GTDB): domain Bacteria; phylum Actinomycetota; class Actinomycetes; order S36-B12; family S36-B12; genus UBA4592. The sequence continues at coordinate 5,903 of CAMAVT010000032.1, read as the reverse complement.
CCGCGGTCAGTTGGATGAAACCTGCCATGCCAGCGATGGCGCCACTGATCGCCATGATTGAAATGATGCGCCGTTTAGCGTTCAATCGAAGATATGCACCGGCACGCGGATTACCTCCCAAAATCTTTACGCTAAATCCCCAGCGAGTTCGCTCAATACCCCACCAAGTAATAGCGACGCAGACTATGGAAAGCACTACCCCGGACGTCAAGTCTGTACCCCAGATTGTTCCCATGGCTCCTTGAGGAGGAATCGGTTTTGAATAAGCAAAACCGATGGCGCCTGGATCCTGCCATGGACCATAAACAAGGAAAGATACAAGTCGCAGTGCGATGTAGTTCAAAAACAGCGTGGTGATTATTTCGTTCAGATCAATTGTTGCACGTGGAATAGCGGCAATCAAAGCCCAAAGCGCTCCGGCGATAAGCGCTGCAACAGCCGCCGCAACCAGCAGTATCGGACCGGGCAGGTTAGGCCAAGTGAAGAATACGAATGTTGCCCCTGCCGAACCGAGTAGCAGTTGACCCTCTGCTCCTATATTCCACAGTTGCATTCGAAGCGCGATCGCGACAGCAAGTCCGGTAAGAATTAGCGGGGCTGCACGAATGAACGTCGCCGTGAGGCCTTGGGCGCTGCCGAACGACGCGTTGAACATTTCTAAATATGCGTCCAGTGGCGAAACACCAGAAAACCACAGGACAACAGCGCCGACGATGAAACCCGTAGCAATCGCGAAAATCGGGAGTAGGGCCGCACGTCGGGAACTGATTGCCGCCCGGCGTTGGAGGTAGATGGGTAGGAGTTTCATTGGGAGGCCTCCCCATCAGGGCTGCCAACCATTAAGAGTCCGAGTGATAGCCGTGTTGCTTCCTTACGGGGAACTTCTGCCACAACTTCCCCGCCAACCATTACCAAGATTCGGTCGCAAACTTCGAGAAGTTCGTCAAGATCCTCACTGATGACTAGAACTGCTCCCTGTTTATCAGCGATATCAAGGAGATGCTCACGAACTGCTGTACTAGAAACCACATCAAGACCACGCGTCGGTTGGCTCGCAACCAAAATCCGCGGTTCATCGCGCACTTCGCGTGCGACTATGACGCGTTGTTGTCCACCACCGGAGAGAGCTGAGACCTTAATTGAGGCAGCTGCTGGTATGTGAAACTCTTCAATCAGCGGTTCAGCCTGTGCTAGCAGAGTTTTCGGGTTGATCCACCAAGGATTCCCAGACTTTTCGGAGCGGTAGTCACGCATTTGCAAGTTCTGTGCAATCGTCATGGAACCGACAAGCCCGGTTCCAAGGCGATCCTCAGGAATGTACGCAATGCGTTCTTCCTGTGTCTCTCGTGTTCCCGAGGTAAGTGGAACGATTCCGGCAACAACATCGGCTAGTGGTCGCTGACCGTTCCCGCTAACACCTGCAACGCCAACAACCTCGCCCGCATGCAGTTCAAGTGAAGCGCCATTGAGGACGTCACGACCTTGACCGGCTGTACTAGCGTTTTTCAGTCGAAGAACGGAATGGCCGACGGGACGATTTCGTGCCGCTCGAGTAGTTGTGGCGATGCCATCCCCAACCATGAGGAGGGCTAGATCGGATTTGTTGAGACCGTGGGCTGGTTGATCGGCAACAACGCGTCCACCGCGAAGAACGGTGACGTGATCGGCTGATTCAACGACTTCTGCGAGTCGGTGACTCACGAATACAACTGATTTGCCCGAGTCTGCGATTGCACGAAGGGCAGTGAAGAGTTGACTGGACTGTTGAGGAGTGAGAACTGCTGTCGGCTCATCCAAGATCAAGATATCCAATCCCCGGAAGAGCAACTTAATGATTTCGACCTGTTGCTGTTGGCCGACTACCAGATCCTGCACAAGTGCATGGGTAGGTACTTGAAATCCAAGTTCGGCAGCAATCTCCTCAATACGGGCCGCGGCCCGACGGTTGGGACGTGATCGGGTTCCGAGGACAACGTTCTCAACTACGGAAAATGGTGGAACGAGACGAAAATCTTGGTAGACGACTCCGATACCGGCCTTTAAGGCGTCTTTGGGCGAGCGAAAGGTGCATGTCTTGCCGTGCACGGTCAAGGACCCGGAATCGGGTCGGTACTGTCCACAAATCATCGAAATGAGGGTTGATTTCCCGGCGCCGTTCTCGCCTAGCAAGGCCAAGATCTTGCCGGGAAAAAAGTTTATGGTTACATCATCAACAACAACTTTTGAGCCGAATGACTTGGTCATACCGGCGGCCCTGAGGAATGGTTCCTCAGGGCCGCCGGTATTCGAAGAACTCACGAGTGCGTACTCCGTTCTGTCACCAACTATTGCGCTATTGCGGGATTGTTCCGTCAACGCCTTCGACGAGGAAGTTGCTGTTTTCGAAGACGGTGATGCTGTCTGCCCATTTTTCACCGGCAGGCAGTACCAACTTGCCATCATTGCTTCGGATCGGACCAGTGAACGGAACGATTGCTCCGCTTGTCAGGCCAGCCAACGCCTCTTCTGCCGCAGCTTTGGCTTCAGCCGATGCCCCGGCATTTATTGGCCCCATGCTGGTTCCACCGTCTTGCAATGTTCCAACGTAGTTCTGACTGCTCCAGGTCCCGTCCGCTGTCGATTGAGCTGCTGCGAGGGCAAAGATATTCCAGTTATTCACGGAGCCCGAAAGGTAGGCTTTCGGTGCAAATGCGGAGGTGTCCGCTTCTGAACCGATCCCCCAAACACCGGCTTTCTCAGCCCCGAGCAGGGCACCAGTTGAGTCCTCGTACTGTGCAATCACGTCTGCACCGGCAGCGGCCAATGCCTCAGCCGCCTGCGTTGAGCGGGGTGGATCGTACCAAGTACCAGTGAAGACAGCCTTCACAATGATGGACTTGTCTACTGATTGTGCGCCGAGTGCGTATGCGTTGATCGAAGCAATCACCGTGGAAATTGGATTTGCAGCAACGAATCCGAGGGTGCCTGTCTTGGTTGACTTTGCAGCCAAAACACCGAGTGCGTAGCGAACAATCCAGTTGTCGGATGTTGCGATGCTGACATTTGCCGGATACGGCTGTTCCTGGATCCATGGACCGATGACGACGAAGTTGACCTCTGGGTTGGCCGTGGCTGCCTCGAGGACGAATGGTTGATACCCGAATGCAGTAGCGAAGATCAGTTCGTTGCCTTTGCTGATGAGGTCGTCGATGACACCTTTCGCCTCAGCTGATTCAGGAACTGGTTCAACGGTTGCAGTTTCAGCACCAAGTTCTGACTCCAATGAGGCGCGAGCGTTGTCCCAGGCGAGTGTCCAACTGGAACCTTTAAGTGGGGACACGTACACAAAACCGACCTTGAGTGGAGTAGTTGCATCCATTTCTGATTCGGTAGCTTGGGTAGTTGGCTCACTGCTAGCAGACTCAGCAGTATCTGTTGTGGAACCTGAAGAGCATGCAGTCAGTGCGAGAGCTGTTGCAGCTACGAGTGTAATAAAACGCTTCATAAATCATCTCCTTAGGGCGCGGGATAATCCTTAATTAATCACAGCCTTGCTCAAAATTCAACAATAGTCAATCGATTCTACTATTTTTGAAACAACTGAAATAGTTTCGTGAGGCAAAACTGGTATCTATACCTCGTCCGCAATTACGCGATATAGGTCTGGCCGACGCCATTTCAGGTGGCCAGGAATTGTTCGGTAAGGCGCGGGAACAATCAATTCCTCCTTCGTAGCGCGCAGCCACCTAAGGCGATCCAAATCCAGTTCAGCTGTCAAGATTCCTGGTTCGCGGCTTTGTGCCAGCACCCTTTCAGGAGAGGCGATGAGTGCAATTCCGGCGGTCAGCCCGGAGGTATGCTGCGGAAGGACAACCTCAGTTGGGGCAAATTGTGCAGCAACGCTGGGATCCATCAAGTTCACGGTTGTCGCTGTATACATGAGATTTTCGATTGCACGAGCACGAACTAGTGTGTGCCAATTATCCGTGTACCCAAGCTCGTCAATCAGGAGCCCGCTAGGAAAGAGGCATACCTCCGCACCTTTTATCGCGTACATGCGAGCAATTTCCGGGAGATAGACCTCACTGCAAATCGAGACAGCCAGTTTGCCCCAGTCCATATCGATTATCGGGAATTGATCGGCCGCAACGTAATCGAAATTCCACTGCGGGCCATCCCGGTAAATGTACGGACCTTCAGGATGGGTGCGCAGATATGTACCACGAGTCTTGCCATCGCCATCGACCACAACGGTGGCAATATTGTAGGAATCGGGATGATTTGGCATTGCGATTGAGGTGCCGTAGGCAACGCTCACACCACATTCCCTCGCCGCGTCACTAATCGGTCCATGAACATCGTATCTATTCAAGTCCGTGAAAGGACCTGGGAAGTTCTCAGCAAACATGAGCAAATCGACGTTGAGTCCTTTGGCGGCATGAATCGTGTCGATAGCGCGCCCCAAGTTCCGGTGCTCATCTGCGCCAAAATCTGTTTGCACTCCCGCGACGCCCAAACGAATGCGACCCATGATTCCTCCTTGAGTTCTCAGTGAATGAAAATTTACTTCACCTTAAACCTATTTTCCTCTTTCAACGACAAGAATTCTTCAACTGTGATCTAATTATTTTAGTATTTATAGAAATACTTGTCGTTCACGATAGTGCATCGACACCGATTTTGTCCTATTAGATTGGGGAAGGCTATGAGGCTAAAACTTTGGGCTGGCGCAGTGGTAACTGGACTGTTGCTCACGGCATGTGGGGGCGGGGGAGAGAGCACTGACGCTGGAACTGACTCAAACGAGGGTGGTGCGGCGGTGCCGACAACCATGCTCCTGTCTTATCAGGAATCGATCTATTGGCTGCCACTTCTCATGGCCAAGGATCAGGGCTATTTCGCGGAAGAGGGCGTCGACCTCACCGTGGAAGCCACCGAAGGATCCGGCTTCGTAACCCAGCAAGTGATCGCGGGAAATGTGGATTTCGGATGGGCGGGTGCTGCTGACTCGGTCATTGCCTACTCCAAGGATGACCAGATCCGTGCTCTTATCTGCAATCCACCACAGAACATCTTCCGCATCGTGGTTGCCGAATCGTCTCCAATTAAAGAATTCGCGGATCTCAAGGGCAAGGTGCTTGGAATCACTGAAGCTGGTGGCGGCGAGGAGCCAATTGTGGACGCGGCTTTAGGAGATATCGGGTACCAGCGTGATGTGGACGTCACAGTATTACCAATTGGTGCTGCTGGTCCGCAATCATTGTTGGCAATCCAGGATGGAACTGTGGACGCATACGCCTCCAGTTACCCAGACATCTCAACATTGACTGCTCAGGGTCTGGTCACTCGTGACATCACCCCAGAGAAGTTCAACGCAATTCCTGGTGATTGCCTGATCACACGCCAATCCGTATTGGAAGATCCAGCAAAGGTGCAGGCGCTTGTTGGCATCATGCGTGCTTGGGCCAAAGGAGCTGCATTTGCCGAAGCAAACCCAGTCAAGGCATTAGACATCTCTTGCCAGATAGTTCCTCAGGAGTGCACGGACGCAGTATTTGCCGAGCAATACCTTGCAGACACGTTGGCTTTGGCCAAGCAAGCAGACCCCGCTGCGCCATTCGGTTCAGTGACCCAGGCTGCGTGGCAGACAACCGCGGATCTTCTTTTCTCGTCAGGGACAATCAGTGAAAAGCTGGATGTCACTTCTATGGTCACCGGTGCTCAAATATCTGAAGCCCTCACAGAGTACGTGAACTTCGATAAGGCTGCCGTCGAGTCTGCAGCAAAGAGTTAATTCGGAACTCATCAATATAGAAGGAGTTTTAAATGCAAGAGTCAGTTGGCTTCCTGCAAATGCAGGGGGTGGTGAAACGTTATGAGACAAAAGACGGTGACGTTCACGCCCTACATGAAGTGGACCTTGA